>JAHDBS010000221.1 GCA_020630225.1 Anaerolineales bacterium
CCGCTATCATCCGGTAAACAGTTTGCTATCAATTCGCAAACCGGAAGTCGTTTTACGACAGTGCCATCGCAAACAAACGCTAAAAACGTGACAGGGTTGCCATCTGCATCTAGCTCATCCATTTGCTGAATAGTGCAGTTTTTCTGCGCTGGAAGCACCATTGTTTGCGTAGCAGGGTCAAAGGAGAACGAGCCACCTTGAGTAACATTAAGCGGTGGATGCGTGCATCCTTCATCAATCATAATTCTGGAGCGAACACAATCTCCACTACCACCACTTTGAACTGCTTTGGCGAACGCACCTTCACATTTGGTGCCGCCATTTGGCCCAGTCGGATCAGGGTTATTTGGATCAATCCAATTAGGCTTCACAACGCAGTTGACATCGATCATTAGATATTGGCCAGACTTGACCTCAGCGCCAATACAAACGCAGAAATAGCCGCCGTCTTTAACGCGGCCCACCTCGTCCTTTACATAGTCATCCATCCAGATGCCCAGCAGATCGCCACCCTTGGTTTCATCGCTTGTAGCCGTATCTTGAATTGGCTGACCGCTGCCATCAATCATCTGCCAAGCAGGCTTACCCTTCTGCACAGTTGCGTCACCAACAATCCAAGGCGGCCCAATCAGCATGCCAAGGTTGTTTATTTCTGCATATGTGTTTACCCAGTCACCAGTCGAAGCACAAGCTGTCGTTGTTTGGTAATAGCAAGGAGCCTTCGGGCAAACGATTTGCGATTCAAGCTTCTCAACCTTTTTTAGCATCAAAGTTGGATCGCATTTCCCAACGCCTTGTATAGTTTCGTTTGGTTGTCCTGTCATTTTTTACACCTTCGTAAGAATGTATTTTGGCGCGTCAGGTGCGTGCCTTGGCCGCTCTAAACAAATGGCTCCAGATTGAGCCAAAATCATTTCATTGTCATGATCAGCATTGAGCGTGTAAGTAATTTCATAGCGCATTGGGCAATTGATCAGCTCAGCTGTTTGATCCGCAGACAGATTCAATCGCACATCGCATGGATGGTTTGTAATAAATTCAGTCCAATCAGCAACAATCAATTCAGGGCAGCAAGCAAGAAAGATACAAATTCGCGCCGATGCAATATGTTCTGGCTTTGGTGCACAGCCATCAGACTTTTTACCAAGTGCAACTTTGCCTTTGAATGGCGCACCGGCTACAAGACAAAGCTCAACGCCGTCTGCACAGCGACACACGCCTTTGCAAATGCCACACTTCGCTAACTTAGGTTTAGGCATTAGCAACACCCTCCAATCCAGTTCGCAGTTAGGCTGAGTTCATAACTGATCGTATCCGTTGCGCTCGTGTTTTCAACGCTAATCGTCATTTGCTGGTCTACAGCAGCACAGGCACTATCTACCAACGGAATTGTTGTAGAAGATGTCGCACATGCCACAATGCTGGTGCCGTCTGGCTTCGTCATCGTGAAGTTCACTTCACCATCAAAATTGTTAGGTGTAGAGACTTTGATCATTCCTGAATATTGATAACGACCTGGTATCGGCGCTCGGATCGCACCACTGGTCATTGCCATTCCAGCAGGTGTTGAACTGCCAGTAAGTGGCACTGCTGTAGACGAAGCGGCTGCGATATTGCCAGAGTTAGTAAATCGCCCGTTGGGGATCGTGACCCAACCATATCTACCGGCTCCCAAATGAGTCCAAATTTGCGAATAGGCGCATTCAGTGAGATCCAATGCAGTGGTCTCTAAATCATCACCATTTGATGGATCTTCATTACAGATGACAGTTACTTCATCCATTTAGCACGCCTCCGCTATTTTTGCTAAATTCTGCTTGATGCAAATTCGACCTTGCTGCACCACAGTTGTTTCGTTTTCAGTTTCCAATTGCACTTGATATTCATAGGTAGTGCCGTGAATATCACATGCATTACAGAAGCCTTTGGGAACATTCAACACCTTTGCTTTGACATCCAAGGCTAGCCGGTCTTTGCTGAATTTCCATTGATAGCCTTGCTTGTGAACAGTTCGGCCATTCTTGCGAATAGCTGTTACGACTAAATCTTTGAAGCAACTAATATCAATCATGTCGCCTTCGCTATCTATGACGATTTCAGGCAATTCCAGTGGGATCTGAAACGATGTGCAAGCAAAGGCGCAAACCGGCACTACCTTAACTGCGCATTTACATGGTCCGATGCAATTACAGCTATCCACCTGACTCCTCCAGCACTTGGATCATTTCAGCTTCATGGATCGATTCACCTCGCCAGTTAGGCTTTCCATCGCTATCCACACGAACTTCATATACGTAAGACATTGTTTCGCGTGGAAACAGATTAGTAACCGTTGGCGACGACGACGGGAAGGCTGTGTCTTCTACAACGCCCGGTCGCATCTTGCGCGCTAAGATCGTTAATGGTTCATTCAGTCGCGTTTTCCATTGGCCACCGTCCATAATGAAATAATCTGGTTGCGTGAGATCTACAGCTTCCATTTCAACACCATGATCTTCATTGACCCAATAAGTGATTAGAGGTCGCTCAATTGCCCCAATTGGAGCAGCCCCAGCTTCAACCAAAGTATTTATGATTTCCCATGGTGTCTTAGCATCAAACTCGTTGCCTGTTGTCATTCCAAAGCTAAGAATGTTTTCTACACTCAAAAAATCGCAATATGTGTTGAGCAAATTGCGAATCATGGCGCTATAACTGCTAGTCGTATCTTTGTTGTAGTGAAAAACAAGTCGCCAGCCCGCAGTATGGATGTACCCAACTACTTCTATCTCCAATCGGATCGTATCTGGCAAATTGATACGCGAAATATGATCAATTGGAGGCGTGGAGAAACGTTTCAAATGATTATTCGCTTGTTGCAATGCCATCGCAGGATCGTCACCAACAAGCTTGATCTCTTCTTCAATTAGCCCATAACGCAAAATCGATTCATTATCTTGTGGTGACGCTAAAATCGGTTTTATTCCTGTAGCTTCGTCAGGCTTACCGCGAATATAGACCTTGTTTGCAATCTTTTCGTAGCTGCGGCGGCGAACGCTGTTTCCTGCGCTCATCGTGATGCTGTAAACAAACCCTCTCCAAGTGAGTGCATTACCCCCGCCTAAATATTCTTCTTCTACGTGGTTCCCCAGCCAGTTATAAAAGCCATTGACGAGTATGCGTTCCCACTCTCGTTCTTCATGATCCTCACTCCTACGCTGAGCTTCTAGCGTGAATGAACCACGCCAATAACCACCATCACGAACAACAGAGCGTTGCCAATTGAACGCCCTATTTGTTAGGTCATGTTCTACAGGTCGCACCAATTCAAATGGATCACCAAACTTTTGTTTGCTGAATAGCGACTCGCCCAGCACAATCGAGTATGGCAATTGCGCACCCTGAATATCCCGGCGCATTTCATCATATGATTGCCGTTTACCACCATTATGTTGATGGTAATCAGCTGGTAGCTCGCTATTTGAATCCATACTCATCCATATAACTCATCCAACGTGAGTGTGTATCAAGCTGAATATCAGCAATATCACCACAAGGTGCATGACAGTCGTTGATATCAGAACAATCGTCAAATTGATGCCGATTAGCAGCAACAACCAAGACTCCACCTTCTAGCGGCCAGTGCCATAAATTGGAACGTGGAACATCCTGATATGCAGCCCCATCACTCATGGTGATCTCAGCAGACATTGCATCATCTTCATGCGTTCGGATTTGAATCAAAGTGTCCCCAGCAAACTGGTTGGGTTGCGTGTTGACCTTCATATAGTGAAGGCTCGGGATCAACACAAGATGATCTACAGACAATGAGCCATTACCCACTCGACGGCCAGCCCAAACCTCAATTTCGCTATTACGCACATCATTGACTGCGTTAACACGATTGACCCCAGCTGGAATTTGCACTTCACCTAGCTCAACATAATGCCAGTTTGTGCAGGTAATGTAGTGCCGCTTGTTTTCTGTGACCTTGTTATTGTTGGCGCTGTTTCCATAACGCAGTTGAACCATCATCTGATCATCATCACTGGTGGTTCTGACTCGTGCGAGCACTAAATAACGACCTATAAAATGCAGAGGGTTACCACTAATTCCGGATACATCACCCACTTTGATTTGCCAACGAGGCTGAAGATCGTCTGTATCTGTGAAAGGAATTTCTATTGCTTGTCCACCACAGCCGTCACCCACAAGATTAACGACCGGATTGGTACAAGCAGTCGTATACCGGCTTCCCTTTTCCAAATCCCAGCGCGGCTGGAAATCTTCATATCCGAACAGGCAATCGCGAACCCCTACCCAGACTTCATTAGCGCCGTGAGGGTAATTAGCATTTGCATGGATCTTGAGTGTAAGCTCCGTAATTCGTGAGTTGTCTGTCCCTGCTGGACACCAGAACCATTTGCCACCATTTGTTGCAATACCATTGATGCGCTCACGCACATTATCGACACGCTCCCAACGATGATGACGTGCCATTTCAAGCGTGCCAAAAATATGTTTAGCGACTAGATGGTTATTGCTACGATTAGAAAACTTGAACCGTAGTGAATAAATTAGCGTCCGCTTTGGATATGGCTCTCCTTCTACATGCCAATATAGCCAGACTGAGTTCTGTCGAACAGGGTTTGCATGCCAACGACGTGCTTGTAGCCCCATGCGCTCAATATGTGCGACGCTGCTAATAATCTGTTGCCGATCACCACGCACATGAACGTTAATACTCTCCTTGATTTGGCCACTATGTGCTGCATCGGTTGTATTTGGGGCCCAATAATTACGCGACCAGTCTTCGCTAACAAAGAAGTCAGTCAGGCTGATGCGCGTTTGCGGAGCGTCATAAATACCATTTATGTAGAACTCCATTAGTTCCGTCCATTCCTGGCATTATTACGAAATCGCTCTTCTCGGCTGGCTTCAATCGATGACAAGATTTGCCGATTAGTTCCAGATGGCAGGTGATAATGGTTTTCGCTACGATCCACAAACGAGTTGCTTTCAAATGCGTTTTGCGAAGCCAGTGACATGCCAGCTTGCATGCCAGCAAGATCAGACATCATATTGCTCCCCGGCAATGCAAATGCAGGTTCAAAGCGCGTATTGCCAAGAAAGCGCGCAAAATCCTTCCAGCGTGTGTGAAGCGGTATCGGAGAGCCCGGCAGAAGCCAATCTGGAAGATCAGGGATCTGAAAATTGAAACTGAAATCAGCGGCGCTGAGCCATGACCAAAACTCTTTGATTCGGCTAAAGATAGGCTCCATTACACGCCAAGCTGATGAGATCGACTCTTTGATTGCATTCCAACCAGCTACAACAGCATCACGAAGCACTTGCATTGCAGGTGTCAATTTTTCAGCCAACCAAGACCAAACTGCCTGCAAAATTGGCTGAATAACGCCCCATGCTAAAAGAAGCGATTCTTGGATCGCTGGCCACCAAACAGTTGTCCACTGTAACCAAAGATGATTCATGACCGGTACGATGTTGTCATTGACCCAACGGAACACCTCAGCCAAAATCGTATTGATGATGACGCCGGTGTTCTGAATTGCCTGCGCAATCTGAGGCCACCAAACCGTTGTCCACTGTGTATATAAATTGACAAGCGTCGGGATAAGAGTATTTAGAATAAATTCGCCAATACCAATCAGAACTGGTCTGATCGCGTACCAAGCTGTAACTGTTGCCTGTACGATCTGTGGCCACCATTCATTGACCCAACGCTGCCAAAGTAGCGCAACAGCTGGCATGAAGACCGTCTTGATGTAATCACTAGCTTGCTGAAGTAACGGTTGAATAACCGCCCAAGCTTCAGCAGTCTTGCCTTGAATATCAAACCAGTTATTGACCCAAGCCTGTCGCAACAGAATGACACCAGCAACAACAGCGGCAATGCCCCACCCAACTGGTCCAGTAAGAAATGTCACAATTCCACCTAGTGCACCTGTGACAGCAGAAAGACCACCGGCCATACTGATGAGAGTTCCGACGGCTGTCACTACGTTGCCGACAATCAAGAGAACTGGACCAGCTACAGCAACAAGACCGGCAACCATTGCGCCAATCTTCGCGATTTGTGGGTTATCAGAAATAAAGCTAATAATCCCTAATATTCGTTCAACAGACCGTTCAATGAAATCAGGTAGTTTTGAAATACCGTTTTCAATCTTTGGTGAAAATGTAGTTAGGAACTGATCTAGCATTTCACCTAAGCTTTCTGAAACCCGATCTATGCCCGGTTCAAGTGCATCAATAGCGTCGTGAATTGCTGGCGCATGTGTATTAGCGAGTTCTAGAATTGTTTCGCCAAATGGACGTGTTTTGATCTGTAATCGCCGGAAAACGCCGCTGACAAAATCACCCATTGAGCCGTACTTATCATTTAGGCTATCAGCAGCACCTGCCAGTTGTCCCATCTCAACAGCAGCACTATCGATAGCCAGGACGGCAGCAAGACCCATGTCTTCAAACTGGGTGCCAAGTAAATCTGTGCCGATTGCAAGCGCATCAGACTGATTTTCAACATCTGCCAGTGCAGAAATGACAGCATCGAATGCACCGCGTTGTGTGATGCTTCCGCTATCAATTAGGCCATTGATTTGCTCAATATCTAGACCCAACGCTCTAAATGCGTCGGATGTTTTATCACTTCCGTCTTGAACTCTTAGTGTGAATTCCTTGAACAGGTCAGCGACTTTGTCAGTCCCAAGGTTACCCCCCTGCGCACCGGTCTGGAGGATTGAGAAAAATTCACCAGCTGTCGCACCAGCATTATCAAACTGCGTTGAATATTCATTGATCGTGTCGAGAAAATCTCCACTACGATTCAAACCACGCTGAAATCCTGCTGCAATAAAGTTCATTGCTTGGTCACTGGACAACCCAAAATTGTCCATCAGCGTGCGTGCGGCACTCAGTGACTCATTGACGTCTTCATTGAATACATCACGGATCGCAAATGCTTGCTCTGAAACACGTTGTAAAGCTTCATCGCCTTCATCGCCAATCAGCTTGTAGGCGGTCGCAACGGTGCTTGCAGCATCAACAACGTCATCACCAAAATTTTCGCCATACACACGCTCAGCAACATCACCAAGCCGTTCAGCTACGTCTTCAGTGACGCCGAGTTCAGACTGTAGATTACGCTGAACAGTCGAAACCTCTGCTGCATATGATGTCGTTGCCGCAGTGAGTGCTAACACACCACCGGTTGCAGCTAGCAGGCCGCCGGTGACTATGCGTGTCATGCCAGCGCCAACACTCTTAATCGTGCCGCCAACATTGTTTAACATGTCACTGGCGCGCGATAAGAACGATGAGTTCATCCCATCAGCTAAATTGTCGCCAATGGCCTGACCTGCATTTTGTGCCTGATCTGCTACGTCATACAAGTCATCGATGAGTGCTTCATCGCCAAGCAACTCCATTTGAAC
>JAHDBS010000222.1 GCA_020630225.1 Anaerolineales bacterium
ACTGTCAACTGTCAACTGTCAACTGTCAACTGTCAACTGTCAACTGTCAACTATGTCTAAAACTCAACTTGAAGCGGAAATACAAGAATTAGAAGCGCAAAAGCGTAAATTGCTCTACAGCAGCCTTGGGGTAACAGGTGTGGGGTGTCTTGGCTACATTCTGATGGTGTTTGGTGCAATTGCAATTTTTACAATTACCAAGAACCAGCCAACAGATTGGTTATATGTGGTGCTGCCAATGCTGTTAGGCTACGGCATTATTTACTATCAGCGGAACAGTTTTGCAGCGCAGGGCAAAGAGCGCGGCGTGGATGACAGTGACAAAGCTGAAATGCAGCGCTTGACAAATGAAATTGCGCAGAAGAAAGCAGAGCTAAACGCTAGTCGCTAATTGCCTAAAAACTTGTTTAGTCATCAGCAGAAATTAGCGTTTAGCCTTTAGCAATTAGTTTTCCCCGTCTAAGCTATTCTCTTCGTCTGCAGGGACAATACGCGTGAATGATGGATCAACCCGATTGTTGATCTGCGCGACTTCTACATCCTCATGAATAAGGCCGGCCCAGAAATTGAGCGGGTTTCTTGACGGAATTTGTGTCAGTTGAATGCCGCCCGTCACCGTTGCCCGTTGGCCGGGCATTAGATAGTAATATTCCCCAATCTTAGTCAGTTCAGACTCTTCGCCTACGGACCAGCGCCATGGGTAGTCACGAATACAGGTGTCGCAGTCAATGCCCACGCGCCATGCCCCAGACTCATCATAATGTCCGTGCGTGTTTGCAGTTTCATCATCTACGTAGACAAAGCCTGGTTCAGGGCCCGTCGTGCGAATTGGCGCGGCGCCATAATTTTCAACGACAAGTTCAAAGTACAAAATGTCACCTTGGATAACAGTCTGCTCAGAGAACTCCACAGTTGCATTCACAATATCTGCGCGGGGCACACCGCCATTTTCAATATTCAGTTCACCGCGATATTCAACTTTTTGACCAAGTGCATCTTCTGCAAGCGCCACAATATCATGGGTGCCATCTGAAGGCGGACTGACGCCTAAATCAACATCGCCTTCATATTCAAAGGTATGTAACCCAGGCATGCCAGGTGGAATATTGCCTTCGCGTTCCCCAATTGGGCGGGTGACACCAGTGTCATATTCAATCAGATTGACGCTAAGCTGTGCTTCTTTATCCAGATGAACATTGATCCACGTGCGGTCGTCGATCCCGTCACGGTTTGGAGAGAAGATCTCCGGTGAGACTGAGAATCCTTTGAGGTCTGGCAGCAAAGTGTCTGCATCGGCAACAGTGAATTGGCCAGAAAGGACTTGATCTTCTTCAGCGCTTTCCGCATCAACAAACCAAGTGTAATCGCCATCGGGTAAGACCCGAGCAATCACATCTCCTTCCACAGATTCATCCGGTAGGACAAAGCCTTGCACAATACCGCTGAATAGCAGTTCGTAATCCCCAGACTCGCGTGGGTTGCCTTCGCGATACATAAATCGGGTGCCGTCAGCGTCTTCAAAATAGATTGAAACGGTAGCCGGGCGGGCAAGCGTATAACGAATACGTGCAATGTCATCAAGCCCATCAGCGTTAGGCGTCAGCGTTTCATGGCTGAACGTTGCTTCTGGCAAAAGTGGGCCGCTTGGACGGAGGAAAAGCCAGCCGACAAGCAGTAAAGTTGCTGCAAGAAGCAGCGCAGTAATGGTAGTAATGACAGGTGATAGTCGCATAGCGGAGAGAGTCTACCAGAGCAAAGCGAATCCACGAACGACGCGGATTTTCACGAATAGAAAGCGTATTTGTGTGGTTAGTTGGCAGGGATGTTTAGCGTGCCGACCTGCACAAAATCCCCACCACCTTCAACCAGCACGCGCTCACCTGTATTTGGATCATAAATCCCAATATTTACATTGTAGGAGCCGGCACTTAGCTCAAGTGGCAGCATGGTGCCGCGCCATTCGGTTAGGTCGCCTTGCCATGTGTTGAATGGACGTAGGCCATTTAGGGGTTCACTGTCTTGCTGGGCAAGTACAAAGCCATCGGGCGCGGTGATGTGTAAAAAGACTTTGTAAGGAATGTCAACGCCAGTTGTAGTCCAGTTGAGTGCTAGTGCTAAGGGGGTGCCTGCCGACTTTGTTGCTTCAAGCGCGTTGTAGGTCAGGCTAATCCCATTGGTGAAGGAGACCATGGTTGGGTCTCCAGTGTTATCCACAGCGTGCGGTGGCACAAAGAGATTCGCATACGCGTCTGTGTAGCTGGTTTCGTAAACAAAGGCTGTGTTTTCAAGCAGCCAGCGGGCATTGTCATTGATTGGATCGCGCGGCCCCGTAATCCAGTCGAACAGCCAGATTTTACTTTTATCAGCGCTGAAGTCAGTTAATTCTGTCAGGCGGGTTTCAGGGGTGAAATGGGCTAGCTTGTAGTCGATTTTGTTCTCTGGTAAGTAGCTGTAAAAATAGCCTGGTACCCAAACCCACACGTGTACTGCGCCGTCGCCGTCTTCAATAAATGGTGCGACTTGTTCAGCAATGGGACGCCAGTCTACATCTGCTGGGGTGCTGGTGGCATACAGACGGCGCGTTGGGCCAATGCTAATTGCTACAAATGCAGCTAGGATGAGACCCGTAAGAAGGCGACTGCGTTGGCTTAGCCAGTAAAGTCCTGCGCCAAATAGCGTTAGCAACAGCGGCAAGGTGTACATGACAAAGCGTGGGAAAAAGAAGGTGTTGAACTGCGTAAACGCATACCCTAATAGGACAGGGGCTGTGACTAGTGCAAGCGCTGTCCAGCGTTGCCATTTGAGTTGTCTTGCGCCCATCCAAACCCCGGCAAGCACTAAGGCAAACAATCCAACATTGAGCCACCAACTTGGCTGTGGTTCAAACCCGCAGCGCATATCATGCGGGTGTGGAACGCAGTCAGCAGGGAGGCCGCTGAAAGGGCCTTGGGTGAAATCTACGGCGTGTCGTCCAAAGAATGCAGCGGCTGTATTTAAGTTGTTCTGATCAACCTGGTCATTTGCTGCAGCTTCTGAAACGCCACCGAAAGTAATCAATACAAATGGCAGTAGAAATAGGGCTCCAATTGCTTGGGCCACAACAAATTTCCAAATAAATTGCCATGTCTCTGTTTTACGCTGCAACAGAAAATACAAAATCGCGGCACTATTTAGTGTTATTAGGAAGAAAGCGAAGATGTAGTGTGACCCCATACCAGTGATAATGGCAATGGTCGCAATTCCCCAATATCCCCAAGGCACAGACTGCCGCGCTTGAATGCGTTGGTAAATTCGATTTAAAACCAATAGCAAGGTTGTCGCTGCAAGTGCAATGAGACTGTAGCCTTTTGCTTCTTGTGCGTAGTAAATCAGCATCGGGCTGATGGTGATTAGCAAGGTTGTCATCACTGCTGCTGCATGACGCTTGGTAAGGTCTAGCGCGAGGCGTGCTGTGACAGCAATCAGTAATGTGCTTGCAAATGCCGAAACTAGCCGAATACTCCAGATACTGCTGCCAACCAAATAGCTCCAAATGCCGGTTGTGCGCCGATAAACAAATGGATTCATATCGACGAGCTCAACCGCTAAGCGGGCGTTGGAGAGATAGGTCAGTGGGGCGTAAGTCAGGGTAATGCCTTCATCGAACCAGAAGGTGCGCAGGTCGAGATTGTAAGTGCGCAACGCTAAAGCGATGAGTAAAAGGCAAAGTGTGATCCAAAAAGCACGCAAATGAGACATCGGCGAGATTTTACACGAAGCAGTCTGTTGTAGTGCCGATTATGGTGCTCGAAGCAACCCGTTTCGTGGGTTAGAATCAACTGTAATGAACTACCAACAAGCTCTTGACTACGTTTTTCAGTATGCCAATTTTGAGGCACGCCCAGCAGAGGTCTATGCGCCCGAGCACTTCAATCTTTCTCGAATGGAGAAGCTGCTCGATTTATGCGGTAACCCGCATCAGGCTTACCCCTGTGTGCATATTGCTGGCACAAAAGGAAAAGGCTCTACTGCAGCGATGACTGCGTCTGTGTTGCAGTGCGCAGGGATGCAGGTTGGCTTATATACCTCGCCGCATTTAGTTGACTTCCGTGAACGAGTCCAAGTGTCCGGCGTGTGGATTTCAGAAGCCGACTTTG
This sequence comes from Anaerolineales bacterium, assembly GCA_020630225.1. Taxonomy (GTDB): domain Bacteria; phylum Chloroflexota; class Anaerolineae; order Anaerolineales; family UBA6668; genus JAHDIM01. The sequence continues at coordinate 4,137 of JAHDBS010000222.1, forward strand.
CGGCAACCGTGCTAAACATGCAGCCAGCGATTGAGCAGGTGCGTAACATTACCTATTTTGAAATCGCGACTGCAATTTCAATGCAATATTTTGCTGACCAAGGTGTCGATATTGCCGTTTTTGAAGTTGGCTTAGGTGGACGCTTAGATGCAACCAATGTGGTCAAACCGTTGGTGAGCGTTATTACCGCCATTAGCAAAGATCATACAGGTTTGTTGGGTGACACAATTGAAGAAATTGCTGGCGAGAAAGGTGGCATCATCAAACCTGAGGTGCCAGTTGTCATTGCGCTCCAGCCATTTTCTGAGGCGCTCACAACTTTGACGTCCATCGCACAAACGCGTCAATCTCCGCCGACAGTTGTGGATGCCCCGCTAGCAGACGATATTACGATTGCGCTGCAGGGTCAGCATCAGCGCGAGAACGCAGCAACCGTGGCAGAAGTAGTGGATGTACTGCGAATGCAAGGTGTCGAGATTTCGCCCGAGGCATTTTTTGAGGGCCTAGCAAGTGTGAAATGGCCGGGACGGTTTGAAGTTTTTAACCTCACGCCCCCAATTGTCTTAGATGCGGCCCATAATCCAGATTCAGCGCAGCGTTTAGTCCAGACGCTGGTAGAATCCAACGTTCCGCAATTGCCTGTTTTGGTGTACGGTAGTATGCGGGACAAAGACATCGCATCGGTCCTAGATATTTTGCTGCCGCACGTCAGCAGCGTTGTCTTTACAAAAACAGAACTAAGCCGCGCAATGCCTACTGCTGAGCTAGCAACTTATGCTGCTAACTTTGCGGGAAGTGTGCATCAAGTGGATACCATTGCAGATGCTGTCGCTTTGGCGCATCAGATTTCAATGACAAGTGTGCTTGTTACTGGAAGTATTCCTTTGATTGGTGCCGCGCGTGAATATGTAAAAACACTCACGGATTAGTGTGTCGTATTGCCATAGTAAAGGCTAAATTGGAGTTGGTCTTTGCTTAGGTTTCGCAGCCCTTGTTGCGGATGGTCTGCGAAACACTGAATTCCGTCAATCAATATTGACCCTAATCAACTTCTTCATGGATTCACAAAAAAACGATCCTCTTCTCAACGAACCCTTTTCACAAAAAGATCAAGAGCTATTCGAACTCAACAATGCTGAGCCTGATGAGGACGGCTTAATTGAATGTAGTTTGTTACCGCTGCGGGACGTTGTCTTGTACCCAAACATGGTAACGCCGCTTTTGGTTGGGCGTGAAAAGTCGCTGATGGCAATTAGCGATGCAGCCGATGATGAAGAAACCATGATCGCTGTGCCACAGCTTGATCCTAGTGAAGAGTTTCCAACTGAGTCTGACTTGTACTTAGTTGGGACAGAGGTCGCTGTTGGGCGCTTGCTGCACATGCCAGACAACAGTAACTCTGTGTTGACTCAAGGCCGTCGGCGGGTAGAAATTGTTGAGTTCATTCAGTCTGAACCTTACTTTCGCGTAAAAGCGCGCCCTGTTCCAGAACCAGATGAAGACAGCCCAGAAACAGAAGCATTAATGCGTGCTGTTCTAGCGTTGTTTGAAAAGTGCGTCCAGCTAAACCGTAGCTTGCCAGAAGAAGCTTATGTGTATGCAATGAACGTCGATTCACCGAGTTGGCTCGCCGACTTGGTTGCGTCAGTATTGAACTTGGATCTGGTCGAGCGCCAAACCTTGCTCGAAACATTTGATCCGGTTGTGCGTCTACAGCGCATGAGTTCATTGCTAGGGCGTGAATTGAAAGTTCTTGAGCTAGAAGACCGTATTCACAGCCAAGTTCAGCAAAAGGTCGATAAGACCCAGCGTGAGTTTTACCTTCGCGAACAGATGACTGCAATCCAGTCTGAACTGGGTGAAGGGGATTTGTGGGCCAAAGAAATCTCTGAAATGCGCGACTCTATCATCGCCGCAGAGATGCCTGAAGAAGTGAACAAGAAGGCGCTCAAAGAGCTAGACCGCTTGTCCCAAATGCCACCAATGGCGCCAGAAGTAGCGGTAATTCGCACTTACTTGGATTGTCTGACAGACCTCCCGTGGCATGATGTTACAGTTGACAATCTGGACCTTCAAAATGCGGCTAGTGTCTTAGATGAGAACCACTTTGGCCTGCCAAAGGCTAAGGATCGGATTTTGGAGCACATCGCGGTGCAATCGCTGGCGGATGATGACTCCGACGTGCGTCAACCGATTCTTTGCTTTGTTGGCCCACCAGGAACAGGGAAAACTTCACTTGGAAAATCAATTGCCAAGGCGTTAGGCCGTAAATTCGTCCGTCTATCTTTAGGTGGCGTGCATGATGAAGCTGAAATTCGCGGGCATCGCCGGACTTATATCGGTTCAATGCCAGGGCGCATTATCCAAACCATGCGCAAGGCGGGCACGGTCAATCCACTGATGATGCTGGATGAAATTGACAAGCTCGGGAACGATTTCCGTGGTGATCCGGCAAGCGCGTTGCTGGAAGTATTAGATCCAGAACAAAACGATACGTTCTCTGATCATTACTTAGAAGTGCCGTTTGATTTGTCCAAGGTGATGTTCATCACCACGGCGAATTATTTGTGGAACTTGCCGCCAGCGCTAGAAGATCGGCTTGAAGTGATTGAATTCAGTGGTTACATTGAAACTGAAAAGCTAGAGATCTGTCGTCGTTTCCTGATCCCGCGTCAGCTGCGTCAGAACAGCCTCAAGCCAGACACGCTGCACTTTACCGATGGCGCGTTGAAGCGCGTTATTCGTGAATATACCTATGAAGCCGGTGTGCGTAATCTGGATCGTGAAATTGCGACCATTGCGCGTAAAGTCGCCCGCAAAATTGCTGAAAATAAGAAAGCACCATCACGGATTACCGCGAATATGGTGCCAGACTATTTAGGCATTCCAAAGCTGCGCGACTTAGAAGCCGAACGCCAAGACCAAATTGGGGTGGCAACAGGGCTAGCATGGACTGAAGGCGGCGGTGATTTGACCATCATCGAAGTGTCAGTGATGGCTGGTAAGGGTGACTTCCAAATTACAGGCCAGCTAGGGGATGTGATGCAGGAGTCGGTGCGCGCGGCACAGTCTTACCTGCGGGCGAATGCAAAGAAGTATGGCATCAAGAAAAAAGTCTTTGATGTTGTCGATCTTCACTTGCATGTGCCAGAAGGCGGCATTGCCAAAGACGGGCCATCTGCCGGGATAACAATTGCAACCGCACTGCTGTCTGCATATACAGACCGAGAAGTGTACTGTAGCACGGTGGCGATGAC
>JAHDBS010000003.1:0-9055 GCA_020630225.1 Anaerolineales bacterium
GGTATTGATCTTGCAACATATTAAGCCGTTGAAGCTACTTCAGCTCTCAATGTAAATTTATTTCAATTTATTGACCATTATGAATACCTTTACTGCCTCGACCGCACCTTTTAAGCTACTTGCTGTAGCCTGCGGTATCGCTGCGACTTTACTCACTGTCATCGTAATTGCGCTTGGCGTTGCTACCCCCCTAGTCTTGGGTATTGCCATCACTGGCATGCTAGTCTGCGCTGGTGCCTATGTTGCGACAGATCGTGGGTATCATATGCTGTCGATGCAAGTCATGGCGTGGTACCTGTTGTGCGCGATCTTGATTAGTGCATTAGCGAGAAACGGCATCTTCACCCCTGTTGTGCTGTTCCTACCATTGGGCATGATTTTGCTAGGGTTATATACAGACCCTAAACACACCCTGTTCTATGGTGTTGCCGCCAGCATTGGGATCAGCCTAATTTGGTATGCAGAGTTCGCCGGATTCGTGACCCTTAACTCATTCCGCGCAAGCGCAACACAGGTCAACCTCTTTTTCATTGTGGCGCTCTTGATGATGACCACTGGCATTTATATCAGTGCGAAGCATCGCAACATGGTAGAGCACGCCCTCATTGAAACCATTTCTGATCTCCAAGCAAGTGAAGCACGGTTTGTAAAGCTGTTAGACAGCTCTGGTGACAGTATTTTCATGTTGAACATGAATGGACAAATTAGACATGCCAATGCGCACGCGCTAATTAGACTGGACTATACGCAAGAAGAACTACTAAATCGCCCCGCCGAGATCGTTTGCCCCGCTATCAACATGCAATATATTCAAAATGCATTGGAAAACGTACCGCTGGGCACAACCTTAACGATGTACAGTGATCTGCTCAGTAGAGATGGCCAACTCTTTCCAATTGAGTCACGCCTGACACAAATTGAAACGGAGAAAGGCCCTAAGGTTATCTGTGCTGCCCGTGATATTACTGACCGGAAGCGAGCTGAGCGATACATGTTGGAATCGCAAAAAGCGCAAAGCATGGGATTGCTCGCCGGTGGCGTCGCCAACGACTTCAACGCAATCTTGAAACCTGTTTTACATCAGTCGTCAGTCGCATTGGCCAAAGTAGAACCGACGCACCCTGCAAAAAAGCACATGCAGTTGGCAGTACAGGCGACTAAACGAGCACAAGCCATTAACAATCAGCTGCTGGCCTATGCTGGACAGTCGGACTTAGAGAAAGAGGCCACGGACATCAACGACCTGATGGCGGAGAACATTGAATTCTTCAATCTTGGTGTGCCCAACCACATTACGCTGCGAACAGCACTGACCCCAGACTTACCACTCGTTCGTTTAGATCGGGCTCAATTTCAACAAGCAATGATGAATCTGATTCTCAATGCAAGTGAATCAATTTCTTTTGAACGGGGGCAAATTGAAATTGCAACAGCGCCGCTGACCTTAGAACAACCTCAAAAATCTGGAACCGCCCCGCTCACAACTGGCGATTATGTGCAGATCAAGATCACTGACACTGGCGCAGGGATGGATCCGAATACGCTTGCGCAAATTTTTGAACCTTATTTCAGCACAAAGCCAAATAGTACAGGGCTAGGTCTAGCCGCAGCCGACAGTATTGTGCGCAATCATCATGGAAATTTGCGGGTAACAACGGAGTTAGGTGAAGGGTCGTGTTTTGAGATTTTGCTACCAGTCGAAACAGAAGCAAATCTCATGACGCCATTTCGGATGTAGGCTCGATTTTATGCTGAAAATACCCATGAAATTTCACGGGTATTAATACAAAAAGCCCTCTTGAGCAGAGGGCTTCTTCATTTAAATAGGGACTGTTTCGTGCAACTTAGTATTGGTAGGAAAAGCGCTGTTCTTTCCAGACATTGGCTTCATTATGATAGCCAGCCTTTTCCCAGAACCCAAGCTGATCTTCTTGGACAAACTCCAAAGAGCGCAGCCACTTACCGCCTTTCCAAAAATACGGTTCTGCCAAATCACGTCGATTTGGAATTGCGCCAACAACAGCTCGCAACGGATACCCGTGGTCTGGTGTCAATGGCTCACCATCAAAGTGTGTGGCAAGCAAAAAGTTTGGACCTGTTACCCAATCCAATGGCGTGTTCGTTGTGAAGCCATACTCACAATGCTGGATCACAAATTTTGCAGTGTCTTTCGGCTTAATGAGACCATGATCAATCAAGGTCTTGATATGAACACCTTCCCACTCTGTGTCAAACTTACTCCAGCGGGTAACACAGTGAATATCCATTTTGAGTTTTGTACGCGGCAACTTTTGAAATTCTTGCCACGTCCACGTTACCTCTTCTTCAACTTCACCGTGCACTTGGAATGTCCATGTTGCTGGATCAAAACCGGGCGTTGGACCGTAATGCAACACAGGGAAACGGGTTGTTAGCGACTGACCTGGTGGAAGTCGACCTTCCTTTTTGACCTTATTCTCTTCGTCTCGGCGTCCTAATACTCGTTTTAACATGAAATTGCTCTCCGAAATGTGCAAGCCAGCACACATGCCAGCCTACCCTTGATGCGTGAAAATTATACCCAGCCACCCTATACCTACACATGAGGCAGCTATTAGAGGCTAGTGAGTGACCGAAAGATAAGAATATTCAGGCACGTCTCATCTAATAAGAACCAGTTCAAACAATTAGTATCTGTTGTTTTGTTATGAAATTGCATTATTACGCTTCATAACGTCGCGACCCCGTAACATCGGAACAAAAACAAAATGAAACTCACTCGCTTACTTTTTTTACCTTTCCTTTTAGTGCTGGCCGCGTGTGCTAGTGCTCCTGAACCAGAGCCAACCGCAGCCCCTGAACCAACCGCAGCCCCTACTGAAGCACCCGAGCCGACCGATCCACCAGAACCAACTGCTGAACCAGAGCCAACCGAAGCAATGGAAGAAGAGTCTCATAGTGATGATGATGCTATGGAAGACGACGCAATGGCTGAAGATGAAGATGCTGCGATGGAAGAAGACAGCAGCGATGATACGGCTGCTATGAGTCGTGAAGACTGTGCCCCATCCACAGGCCGTATCAACACTAGCTTTTGGGAAAAAACGAATTGGTGTGAATCTAGCGTCGATTTTTCTGAATTCTTGAGCGGTGGCCCACCACCAGACGGTATTCCACCAATTGATAATCCTAAATTTGTCACGACAACTGAAGCCAATAGCTGGATTGCACCAAACGAACCTGTCATTAGTCTGACTGTAAACGGAGAAACCCGAGCATATCCATTACAAATTATGACCTGGCACGAAATTGTGAACGATGAAGTTGGCGGAGTCCCCGTTACAGTCACGTTCTGCCCACTGTGTAACTCTGCGATTACATTTGACCGCCGGGTCGGTGATGACGTGCTCGACTTTGGCACTTCCGGTAACTTGCGAAACAGTGACTTGGTCATGTATGACCGTCAAACGGAAAGCTGGTGGCAACAATTTACAGGTGAAGCGTTAGTTGGTGACTACAACGGCGAGGTGCTGACCTTTGTGCCATCGCAGCTTGTCGGCTGGGAAGAATTCCGCACCACATTCCCAACGGCCCAGGTGCTATCACGCGACACTGGCACAGTTCGTGACTATGGACGCAACCCATATGCAGGATATGATGACATCAATGCCAGTCCATTTTTGTTCGATGGTAGCGTAGATGGTCGCCTACCTGCAATGGCACGCGTTGCAACCGTTGACCTAGACGGCGAAACTGTTGCCTATACCTTTGATGCCCTCGAAGCGAACAATGCCATCAATGACAGCATTGCCGAAACCGATGTAGTTGTCTTCTGGACAGCCAACACCAACTCCGCGCTTGGTGCAGGGCAAATTGCTGAAGCAGCAGATGTAGGTTCAACCGCCATTTTTGATCGTAGCGTTGAGGGACAAGCGCTCACATTCTCAGCCAATGGCGATGGCACATTTGCCGATGCTGAAACAGGCTCAACTTGGAATGTCTTCGGGTTAGCCACCGCTGGTGAATTAGAAGGCACACAGCTAGACCAAGTTGTGAGCTTTGAACACTTCTGGTTCTCCTGGGCAGTATTCCAACCCGACACACGCGTATTCGAAGGGTAAATTTACCCACTAACCCCAATAGAAACAAGAAAGAGCACCATTTTAGTGGTGCTCTTTAGTTTTAAATAAGAAAACAATATTGTTCTAGACCTAGATTTCGGATAAACTGTTTACTACAGAACGTAATGTCTTACACCTTCGTAATTGTAATTTCCGATCTTCATGACAACAGCCGAGATTATTCACCCTACTACCTCGCTTCGAATTTCTACTGCGCGCAATATTAATACAATCGTTGGCGTCTGGTTTGCCTTAGTCATTTTTTTGGCTGGGTATTTCATCATTCGCCCCCCTTACCAGCGCGTGTTTTCTTACGCTGTGCTGGTTGCTTGTCTAATTGTTGGCGCTGGCTCCATTTTCCTAGCACGTTCAAATCGGGAACAGCTCGCATTAGCCTTAATGACATTTACATGTTGGGGCATTCCCATGGCCTACATGTTTTTCGGTAGTGTCCCTGTAAGACATCCGCTTGTGGGCGTAGTGCTAATGAGCATTGTGCTGTCGGGAATTTTCATTTCGCACCGCGGCACGCTTCTGATTGCCAGCCTCTCCTTTCTCTTCTATTGTGTTGATGCCTTCTTAGTCCATCCCTTAGGCACAAATGTCACTTCAACAGTGTCAATGGGTGACGAGATCAGCCTCATTATTGATCTACTAAGCATCATTTTTGTTGGACTAATCACATTTGTGCAAGCGCGCAGCATCAAGCAAATGACGACAAAGTTAGACAGCAGCGCCGATGCACTGCGTCAGAAAAATGAAAGGCTACTTACCCAAAACGCCGCACTCCAAGAAAGTGAAGCGCAATTCATCAAATTGATGAATAGCTTGGGTGATGGGGTCTACGTGATTAATACTAACGGAGTTGTGCTGAGTTCTAATCAAGAAGCAGAACGTAGCATGGGCTATGCAGATGGCGAAATGGTCGGCGTGCATGGCAGCCAAATTTGCAGTTCTTGGGACACAGCAGGTGTGATGCAAGCCATCCATGACGCTGGGTTTCACAATACCATCACCGTTTATGGCACCCACACGCCCGCACATGCAGAGGAGTTCCCGGTCGAGTCGCGCGTGACAATGTTCACCATGAATGGAGAAGCCGTTATTATTGCCGTTGCACGCGACATTCGCGACCGCATTCAAACGGAAAAAATTCAGCAGCAAGCTGTCAAAATGCACAGCCTAGGCGTGATGGCAGGCGGGATTGCGCACGACTTCAATAACCTACTAGTGGCGATGCTTGCCCAAACCTCTCTTGCCCAGCGGCAATTACCAACAGACCATCGGGCATATAAAGCAATTAGTAAGGCAGTTGATGCAGCCAACCGCGCTAAAGGGCTAACCAAACAGCTCTTAGCTTACTCAGGGGCTGACATTACTGAGCCTGAACTGATTGATATCAATGAGTTTATTACGGGAAATGTAGACTTGCTCAACTTACCAACGGCAGGGAACGTCACCTTTCATACAGAGCTCGCGCCCAATTTACCAACTATTCGCTTTGACCGAACCCAGTTGCAGCAAATTCTTATCAACCTCATCATCAATGCATCTGAAGCGATCGATGCGCAGTCACTTGGCGCAATTGAGTTATGCACAAAGCTCTGCAATGTAGATAAAAATTCCGACGTCTCTTCTTATTTTGAATTAGAAGAAAAGGATTATGTACAAGTTATTGTTAGTGACAATGGCATGGGGATGGACCAAAACACCATTGAGCAGATCTTTGACCCGTTCTTTACGACGAAAGAAACGGGGCACGGGCTTGGACTTGCCGCAGTTATGGGCATGGTGCGCAGCCATCATGGTGCGCTAACAGTCAACAGTACTGTTGGGGAAGGAACAACTTTCGAAATGCTATTGCCAATTGGGCAAGCGGATTAGATTGTTGATGACCGCAACGCCTAGCAAAATTAGACATAGTGCCACAATCGCGGCTCTTGTAATGGTTTCACCTAAAATCAGCGCACCCCAAATCACCCCATTGATCGGGATCAGATACGTCACGAATGAAGCATATGTTGGCCCCGCCAAAGAATTGAGCCGATAGTAGCAGAAAAATGCAAAAATCCCGATAACCCAGGCCGCAACAGCTAAGGCAATAATGGCTTGTGTGTCTGGTCGAACGGCGAAAACATCTTCCACTGAAAATGCCACCACAATCGTGATCAGCGTGGCAACAATGAATTGGCCTGTTAGCCACTCTAGCACCGTCTGTTGCTGTTGGTCTGCCCGAATATATTTACGCGAAAATACTGTCGCAATTGCGTAGCAACCGCTCGCGCTCAGTAACGCAAGCTGGCTCCAAAAGTTCACTCCTAATTGCTTGAGCGCATCTGGACCAATCAAGACCAAAATCCCGACCATTCCTAATAACACGCCAACGGCCTTGCTAACCGTGATGTGTTCATCACCAATAAAGAGGCGCGCTAACATGAGCGTGAAGAATGGCGTGGTTGCGACAAAAATGGTTGCCAAGCCGCTGTCCACATATTGCTGCGCCCAAACGGTAAACATAAACGGAACAGCATTGTCGAATGCACCAACCACCAGGTATGGCCACCAAGCAAAACCAAAGCGCGGTAGACGTCCGCCACTGTACAGTAATGCACACACCAACGCAATTGTTGCCAAAATGTTGCGGCACATTGCAATGGTGAACGGCGGCATGGATGGCAATATAAACTCGTTGGTTAAGAATGCAATACCCCATAGCGTGCCGGGAACAAACATCAGCACAACATAGAGCCAGTTAACAGATTTCATAAGGTTTGGGTGCGCAACGTGTGGCAGTTGCAAGTATGAAATTCTAAGCGAAGACGAGTAATTTAGCGGAGACAAAACAACCATTGAGGGGAATTCTCAATACTGCTTGATGGCCACAAAACGCAAAAACAAACCCCTATACGCAAAAACAAGATCGAAATAAAACGCCCTAAGCGATTCTAGAGCACCCATCGCTGTGTTTACTTGCGCGCACAATAAACGCATCAGTGCAGGCCTTATTCTAATTATTTGTGATTTTTTGAGGAAAATTCAGCAGATTCGACTCGTAAATTAAGCCGAAATTGAGGAATTTTTGTCGTTTTTCCGAAAACGACTCGGAGGAGCAATTACTAGACTAATATATGCTGCTTGGCAACACTCTGTAGTTCAAGCGCTGTATATGGCTTTTGGAGGAACGCAACGTAGGAACGTCCGAGTAAAGAAGGCATTGCTTCCGAGTAATTGTAGCCAGACACAAGCACAACAGGCACTGTTTCAGACAAGCGTCGAATGCGGCGCAACACCTCACCGCCTTTCATATCTGGTAGGTTGAGGTCTAACAGGACTAGGCCAATTTCATCTTGGTAGTCAAACAATTGCGTTAGGCCAGACTGCCCGTCTTCGGCGACAATGACATCATAGCCAGTCTCGGTCAGAATGTCTCCCGCGGTGACACGCGCCAACTCTTCATCATCAATAATGAGAACTAATCCCCGCCCTTTGAGTTCAGCTGTATTGAAATGTTCAATGGTCTTTTGCGGTGTTACTGTTCCTAATGACGCAGCAGGAAACGCGGCTTTGAAAACAGTCCCTTGCCCAAGCTCACTGTAAACCGTCAGCCCACCTTTGTGCCCACGAATAATTCCAAGCAGCGCCGCAAGGCCTAACCCATTGCCAGTCTTCTTTGTCGTAAAGAACGGATCAAAAATTTTCTCAATTGTGTCTTCCGACATCCCAATGCCGTTGTCGCTAACTTCAAGCACAGCATAGTCACCCGACTCTAACGGCGTTGTCGTAAATGGCTGGTAACGAATATCATCCGCAGAAATATATTGCCGCTTTGTTTCTACTCGGATCATTCCCGAAACAGGATCTACAGCTTCCCCCGCGTTGATGATGAGATTCATCACTACTTGCTGCATCTGGCTAGTGTCACCGACGATGAGTGGTACATCGTCGCCTAAGTTAGAAACGAAGTTGACCGTTTGCGGAATTGAGACGCGGAGCAAATCATAGTTTTCTTGTACAAGCGCATTCAAATCTAATTGCTGCATTTCAAAATGGCCGCGCCCAGAGAACGCAAGCATTTGACGCGTTAGCGCAGCCGCCTTTTCAGCAGCATCAATTGTTTTTTGAATCGGTTGGCGGGAGCGGCTTTCTGGCGGCGTAAGTCGTAGTGCCAATGACGACTGTCCCAACATTGCCACGAGCAAGTTGTTGAAGTCATGCGCAACGCCGCCAGCTAACACCCCCAAACTTTGCATCCGCTGCGCCTGATTGAGCAAGCGTTCAGTTTCAATGCGTTGTGAAATATTCCGCGACACATTGATGAATGTTGGTTTACCATCGATCTCAGCAACAGACACACGCGCCTCTACTGGGAATGTTGTGCCATCACGCCGACGATGGAAGTCGTGCCGCATTGAAGTTTGCGATGGACTGCTCAGCAGTTGTTTATCACGAAGTTGATTCAACTCAATATCGGTGATGATGCTGCTCATGTGCATCTGCGTTAGTTCCGCGTAGGTGTACCCTAACGCAGAACAAGCCTGCTCGCTGACATCGACCAAGTTGCCATCTATGTCATAGAGCAAGATTGCATCGCCTGCGTTGTCTAGCAAAAATCGGAAACGTTGTTCGCTACGCTGAATAGCTGTTAGCTGTCTGTGTAAGCTGTCGCGTTGGGTCTGAAGTTGCTCTAACTGCGTGGTGATTGTTGCCGTGCTTTTCACGTTGGCTTGTGCAGAAAAATATGACAAGGCCAGCGCAATAATTGCCAGCCCCGTAAGACTTGCTAACCAAACGCCTGGGATAAAGTCGACTTTTGGACGCGGGACAATATCCAGTCTGAACAAAACGAGGAAAACCGTCAAGATCGTAATCGTCAGACCAAAGGCAATGAGTCCATCGCGCGGGGTACCCATTAGCCCCAGTAAAAGTACCGGGATGACGAGGTAAATTGCAGCTGG
>JAHDBS010000003.1:9155-18675 GCA_020630225.1 Anaerolineales bacterium
ATGCAGAATAGAAACGCAGCAGATATACTTCTACTATGGATGCTTTAAAAGGAAAACAATGCATTGTCACTGGCGCAACTAGCGGCATTGGCTATGAAACTGCACTTGGTCTAGCGCGTGAAGGAATGGGAGTCACACTCATTAGTCGCAGCGAAGACAAGCTAAAGGATTGCGTAAAACGCATTCGTGATGAAACAGGTAACACCGACCTTGATTACATTGTTGCTAACTTCAATAGCATAGACGCTGTCCAAACAGCAGCCGAATTATTTCTAGCGCGTCATAAGCGACTTGACGTTCTCGTTAACAATGCTGGCGCTGCCTTTCGTGGCCGTAGAGAAAGCGACGATGGTCTTGAAATGACGCTAGCCGTAAATCACGTTGCGCCATTTGTTTTAACCAACGCCCTGCTTGGCATGCTCAAAGACACGGCAGCAGCAAACCCAGACTGGGGTGCACGTATTGTTCACGTGTCATCTGCGGCGCATGCGCAAGGTATGAACTGGGATGACCTTCAATTTGAAAAAAGCTATTCCACAATGCCAGCCTATTCACAAAGCAAGGCAATGAACGTGCTCTATAGCAACGCACTTGCCAGACGCCTAGAAGGAACAGGCGTTACGAGTAATGCCCTACACCCTGGCGTTGTAAACACAAACATTGGCCAGTCTGACAATGGCTGGCTTGCAGGCAAAATATTCAAACTCGTGTTTACCATCATTGGCACCTCCGCATCTAACGGTGCGGAAACGAGTCTATACCTGGCAACTTCAGATGAAGTCGCGGGCGTTAGTGGTAAATATTTCGACGATAAAAAGACGCGTAAGCCTAAGTCTGAAACGTTAGACGAAGCCAAGCAAGAGCAGCTTTGGACGCTAACCGAAAAATGGATCGCTAGCTGAATGCTTTAAGGAAAACAAAAAACGCCTGTGTTTACAGGCGTTTTTGATTTAAGTTACGGATTGACTGTTTACTAGCGCAAAGGCCGTATTGTTTTATGGACGCGCCAGCTGGAAATTGTCGAATTCAAAATTCGTATTGCTTTCTTCAAACGAACCAGCCGCAAAGCCTGCGTCCCCAGAAGAAAAGGTGTCATCTTCAATGGAGATCAGGAATTGATCGTTGACCCAGAGAGAAAGGTCATTGCCGACACAAGCCACTTGGATCTTATTCCAAGCATCGCCCTGCTTGATCGCCGCAGCCTGAGTCCATTCCACTAAGCTTGACCAATCGTTATCTTCCAGTTTCCAAATGGCAAACCAGCCATCATTGGAAATATCAAAGGCATACATATTGTCTGCATCACTGGCACGACACATCAGGCTCATGGAGCCGTCTCCTGTCACGCCATCTACCTGACGCGCATCAACAGCCAAGTAGATGTCGTCAAAGTCGTCTTCCCACCAGTTGTTGCTAATCCAACCCGCTTCGATAATTTCAACTTCCATCAAGCCATTCACAACTTCGGCGCGGGTGTGTTCATCAACATAGTCCCAAGCGTCTGAAGCATTTTCGCCTTGGAAGGTGTCGAAGCCAAAAGCATTACTCATATCTGGTGGCGTGCGGTCGACTGTAGTTTCATCAGCGACGTTATCTTGAGCGTTGGCTGTAGAGCCACTTGGTACCAAATCTGAAAGCGGGATGCCCTTCGCTTCAGCAATTAGCGGCAGGGCTAAGTTGACTGGACGCAACGCATTGATAAATCCACCGGTGGGAACACACACGTCTCCTTCGTCAATGCTGCCATCACCATTGGTGTCGGCCAAGAAGCGGCAGTCAACCGCGTCAGTATCATCTGAGCCAGAGCCGAGTTCAGTAGGAATACCAATCACACGGTTTTGCTCATCTAGCGCCATCCCGCCACTAACACCACCAGCCATGGTCGCGTTAGTCTTGATGAACGCCCGACCTTTGACACCGCGCTGTTGTGTAAACCCTGCGACCACACCGGTTGTTGCAGTAATCGTTTCCCCACCAATCCCCGGATAGCCAAGGATGAGTAGGTCATCACCTAGGTTGATTGCGTCTGAGTCGCCAAACTGAACCGGACGTAAGTTGAGTGAATTTGGATCAATAGGATTGCCGTTGAGATCAGTCGTCACCCGAATAACAGCCAAGTCTAGGTAAGCGTCATAATTGACAATTTCTGCGACATACGTTGGCACTGGCGGTTCATCGGCTGAAGCAGTCAGGGCAACCACCAATGCTTCGGGCGTGTATTCATAATCTGGCAGCACGACATGGGCATTGGTCAGAATGAGACCGTCTTCTGTCACAATAGACCCTGATCCGTGCCAATACCCACCGTTTTCAAAATCAAGCGGGTCGTCGTAGAACGCGAAGATTTGCACAGAACTAGTCGTTGGGATTTCGGCTGAGCCTGCATCGGTTGTGATCTCAGCTGCCGCTTGTGTATCGGCCGCCTCTTCTGGTGTGGCAACAGGCACTGCGGTTTCAACCAGCGCAATTGTTGTTGGTGTTGGTTGCACGTTGGCAATTGGCAAATTCACCATTGTGCTGGTGTACGCCAAACCGCTGAAGACTTGGACTTCGACATCTAATGTGACAGGGTCATCTGCGACCCCCACAAATTCAAATGTCATTTGTTCGCCTGCTGCTAGGGACTGGGCGTAATCAAATGAAATACGATCACCAGTTTGATCTTGTCCTGTTGTTTGCGGCATGACTGCTTCTACAGACAAGATTTGCCAGTGTTGACTGACAAAATCGATTTCTGTAATATCGAAGGCTTCTTCGCCAACATTACTTGCTGAAACGGTTAAGGTAAACCGCTCACCTGCTGGAATGATCTCAGGAATATCAGATGACACTTCAAGGCCATCAACATCGCTCATTAAGTAGCCAACGGCACCAAGCCCACCCACTACAAAAAACAGTGCGACAATGCCGCCGCAAAAAATAAGTCCAGCGCAACCTAGCGCCAACATGGTATTTCGTGACATATAGATTAATATTACTCCGATGAAATGCTACTCAAAGCATAGCAGATTCACGCTACCAAACGCTATCTATTAAAAGAAAACCGCTGAGACGCAGAGAGGAAATTGAATCTTTCCCCTGCTTGCTCAGCGGTTTGAATTTCTAAGAACGATTATCTCTCAATATGACGATGTAGTTTCTTGAACAACCGTTATATCGAGAGTGATAATGCTGCTACTAAGCAGCGTTGCGGCGTTCACGCAAGCCAGCTTGAATTTCCACCAGCTTTTCACGCGTAATTGGATAGCGCGCCACCACAACCATACTAATGATGAGCAACACAATTGGCACAATAGAGACCATCACTCGAATTGCCAACAACGCTGACTCTGGTTGTGCGGCGACTACGCCGTTGACCTCAGGAATATAGCCAGCCCAGTCTAGAACTTGCCCTTGGAAGAAGAGTCCCAGTGAAATCCCGAGTTTTTGTAAGAATACAAAGAAGCCATAGAAAATCCCTTCGCGGCGTTTGCCGGTGCGCAGTTCGTCTTCATCCACAACGTCTGGTAGCAAACTCCACGGAATGAGGAACCCTAAAGAGACCCCAATTGCAGCGACAACGGCCAAGATAATAACCATATTTGTCTGACCAGGTTGTACAAACCACAAGCCGATTGCGCCAATAATCCACACTGGCACGCCAATCAGAAATACGCGTTGGCGACCCAGTTTGCGACTTAGAAACCCCCAGATCAAAATAAAAATAAAGATCGAGCCCTGCAAGGCAAACAATACCCCGGTAAATGCAGCCGGATCACCACCGACATAGTCGCGCCAGTAAAACAGCAACAGTGACTGCACAAATTGGATCGCGATCCAAGTCAGCATATAAATTGCGGTGACATACATAAACGGGCGGCTACGTAACGCAGTCGTTAGCCCTTCAAAGAACGGCATATGGTCTTCGTCTTCTTGGTTGAAGTCATTTTCACGCGTGAAGGCAAACACAACAATGTTGGAGATGACAATCACTGCAGCGATGATGAGACCTTGCATCAGATTACCGACTTCAGGGTCGTTCTTGTTCAAGCTGTTGACCACCACGTTGTACATCACGGCTGCAACCAACCCACCCAAGACAGAAAAGCTAAAGCGGTACATATTCAAGTCAGTGCGGTCTTGTTCCGACTCAGACAGTTCTGGTGTTAGCGCCGCATATGGCACATTGACTGCAGTAAACCCAGCGTCTAGCAGGATAGCCACAACGAGGTAGTACCAGAACAAACCGGTTTGACCTAGCGGCGGCACGATGAAATGCAAGACATAGGCAATAGCAAATGGAATGGAGCCAAACAGCAACCACGGGCGGCGGCGGCCCCAACGCGTACGCGTGCGGTCAGTCAAGGTTCCAACAATCGGATCATTAACGGCATCCCAAATTTTAGAGAGCAGTAAGACTGATCCAGCCCGAGCTGGAGAAAGCCCAGCAACATTGATGAGGAAATTGAGCAGGAAAAAGCCCTTGATCATCGACACCATTGCTGGCCCCAGGTCTCCCGTCCCGTAAGCAAGCTTGGTCCCTAAGCCAAGGCGGCGTGTTTGTGCAGTCATGAGGTTGTCCTTCCTTTATATATCGTCCAGTTAGAGAACGGTATGTGTAGCCACGCTATTGTAACGGATATAGGAAAGATCGGCTACTGAGGAAGGGCTGTTGGAGACTGCCCTCAGCCAGTTACCCGATATTCAAGCATTACACTTTATGCAAACAACTTTAGATTATAAATAAATACTCTTTATCAAAATCGATATTCACTCAAGATAAAGTAATAAATATAAATCTACTATGAACAAATAATCAATATTTAGTAGAATCCTACAACCCAAAGCGTAAGAGGCAACTGTCTGTGCAGCAAGAAACGGATACCGTCATAGCAGCAGTTGCTATACCCAGTGAAAGCCCGATAGATATAACCAGTGCTGTTAATATCCGTCGCCGAAGACACACGCCACGCGCAACTGAAACACATTACGCTTCAATTTCTGACTAGCTAATCAAGTATTTGCAATGATCCATACCCGCCAGATTTCTAAACTTATTGCCGCAGTTTGCGCTATTGTCATAACAATAACAGTGGTTAGCCGCGTACAGGCAGCAACAATTACCGTCTGTGCTAGTGGCTGTGATTACACAAGTATTCAAAGTGCGATTGATAATCCTTTAACAGTCAATGGCGACATTATTGAGCTAAGCGGGGAAACCTATACAGAAATAAATATTGATGTTCACAAAAGTGTAACAATTCGCGGAGTAAATGCCGCTAGCACAATTGTGCAATCCAATGCTAGTGTAACTGACGCATTTGCCCGTGTATTTACAATAGACAACAATAAAACTGTCACACTTGAAAACATGACTATTCGCCATGGGAATACTAATGGTGCAGGTGGTGGCATCTTTAACAATGGGACATTAACCGTTAACAACAGTACGATTTCAAACAATATCTCTAATGGTCATGGCGGTGGAATACACAATAACAATTCCCTCACAATTAATAACACCACAATCTCAGACAACCAGTCACGTAATGGGAATGGCGCTGGAATTCGTAATAATGCTATTGGCGACACCTTATCAATCAACAATAGTATTGTTGCCAACAACTCCGCAACCAAAAATGGTGGCGGAATTAGTAATAACGCAGGCACCACCACAATTACCAATAGCTTAATCATCAATAACAGTACAACTGTTGGCGCAGCTGGCGTTAATACGAGCGGCACCAGTGGAAATTTAATCATTACCAACTCAACAATTAGTGGCAATACAGCCGGAACAAATGGCGGTGGCATTCTTCAAGGCACCGGCAACACCACAATTACTTTTAGCACTATTACAAATAATCGCGCAGCAAATTCAGGCGCTAACAATGGTAATGGCGGTGGCATTGTAAATAACAACGGCACGTTTACCATATCCAATAGTATTGTGTCTGGAAATGTGGACGGCACTGTCGCTGGTATTGTGCGACATGACTGCAACGGCACAATTACCTCTAACGGTTACAATGTCTTTGGGCGAGATCAAAATAGTCAAAACTGCCCCACTGGGGGAACAGGCGATATTATTCCAACTGGTGCAGCGAACACTGTCATCAACACGTCGCTTGCAAACAACGGCGGATCAACCCAAACCCACGCTTTGGTTGACGGTGGCCCTGCTAGCGATCTAGTTCCTAATGGCACCAACGGGTGTGGCACAACTGTCACAACTGACCAACGCGGAGAATCTAGACCTTCCAATACAAACTGTGACGCAGGCGCCTATGAGAGCACGACCTATGCGGATGCAACAGCCACAGCGAATGCCAATGCAACTGCTACTGCCATTGCAGACTTAACAGCTACGGCAATTGCAAACGTAACAGCGACTGCAGAGGCCAATGCCACTGCTACTGCCATTGCAGACTTAACTGCTACGGCCATCGCTAACCTAACAGCGACCGCAGAAGCCAACGCAGCAGCCACAGCGAATGCACTTATAAATGCATCTCCGGATGGTAATCCCAATACTCCAGTTGAAAATGCAACAGAGCGTACCTTAACCGACCCAGCTACTGGGGCTTGGTTTGCCAATGGTCTATCTGGTTATGTTTTCAATGTAAATTTCGGTAACACTGCAGATGGCAGCAATAGTATTACCGGAGTGGCATTACAAGTCGTCGTCAATGGCTATGAATATTGTCTTGTCGGAGAGGGATATACAGTTACCGGATTTGTGATCAATCAAGATGCAAGCCGGAGCGGCTCTGGCAACTGCTTTACATACAACCCCACCACAGACTGGGATATTTATCGCATTGATTTTGCCGTAGAGCCAATAACAACGACTGAAGCTGACGCGCCAGCCAACCCATCAGCGCCATCATCAGACACCGGCACCAGCAACACTGGCAGTGCAGAAATTCTCAATACGCCAGCGCCCACCGCAGACTGGGCCTTATATTATGCGCAGCAAACAGCCACTGCTGCTGCAAATGCACCCATCGCAGAGAGTGCAACTGCACAGCCTACAGCGGAAGCAATTGCACAACCAGAGCAACAACAACCCGTCGTTGTAGCAATCGTAGAGCCGACATCCATTACATCAGAAGCGGAGCCAGTTGCTGCAATTGCAACAACTAGTGAAGTTCCCACAGCCATCCCAACAGATGTAGCTGTAGTGATGGCAGACGTCCAGCCAACTTACACGGCTATGAATATTCAAGTGCCATTAGCGGAAGTAGAACCAGCCATTGATGTTGCACCAAATAGCGCAGTTGGCACAGGCCAATGGGTGCTACTCAGCACTTTTGTCGCTGGCAGCGTGATGGCCTTTGGGCTGCTGGGGGGGATGGCACTCCGCAGTCTGCTAAATAAAGAAGAACGATAAGCGCCATCCCTACTAATCGCAAAAAACGCAGTACTTTAGAAAAGGCACTGCGTTTTTTTGATTCCAAAGAAATGTGCGAATCCTGTTTCTATAACTTATATTGCACCAAGCAAACAAATTGAATTGCGCCCTAAGTCTTAGTAAAATTCAAATACTGTGCGTTTGCTCGAATGTATACGTACCAATGCACCTCATCATCATAGTAACCAACCATTGAGAGCAAATGCATGCGCTTCAAAACGTCTTTTTCTAAAATTTTAGCTACACTGCTAACAGCATTCGGTCTAACCATGGTGCATGGGAATGCCCATGCTGCCACCATCACCGTCTGTGCCAGCGGCTGTGACCACACGACCATTGCCGCGGCCATTGCTGCCGCTGCAGATGGAGACACCATTCAACTTAGTGCGGAAACGTATACAGAAACAAACATCACTATTGACAAAAGTGTTGTTATTCGCGGGATAGACGCAACGAGTACCATTGTGCAAGGGGCTGTGCCCCCAGCAGCCAGTGGCCTCATATTCATAGCAAATTCTGCTGCCATTACGTATACCTTAGAAAATATGACTATTCAGAATGGAATTAGAGGCGTTATTAATCAGGCAGGCACGCTGACCATTAATAATACTAATTTTTCTAGTCATAGCGTTGACGCAGTTTTCAATCAAGACACTATTACTGGCATTACCAACGCCATGTTTTCAGGAAACACTAGTACCGCCATTAATAATTCAGGCACTATTACAGCCATTACAAATTCCACTTTTTCTAACAACATTGCGAATACTTCGGGTGGCGGAATTAACAACTCAGGCACCATTACAACTATTAGTAATAGCACCTTTTCTAATAACGCAGCTAATGCAGGCTTTGGCGGTGGCATTAGCAACACCGGCACAATCACAACAATTGTGAACACCACAATTGCAAATAACTCCAGTAGTTCTCAGGGCGGTGGCATTAACAATCACGGTACGATTTCGGCCATTACAAACACCACAATCTCAGGTAACACCACAGATGTTGAAGGGGCTGGTATTCACAACTTCGGCACAATTACAGCAATTACCAACACCACCATTACAAACAACACCGCAACAGGCAATGGTGGCGGGATTGTCAACAACGCAGGACCACTACTCCAAATTCAAAATAGTATTGTGTCGGGCAATACTGGCGCAACAGGAAACGACTGCCATGTTATTGGCATCACACCCATTATCTCTGGTGGCTTCAATGTCTTCGGCAGTAATGGTGTAGATGAAGGGTGTATTGGCACCGCCACGGACGAAATTTTGTCTGGCGCAACTGGTAGCTTAATAACCCCGCTGGCCAGCAACGGCGGTGACACCCAAACGCACGCACTGATTGCTGGCAGCATTGCAGTTGACCTCGTGCCAAACGGCGCTGGGGGCTGTGGGGCACCCATTACAACAGACCAACGGGGTGAAACCCGCCCAATCAACACTAATTGTGATGCTGGTGCCTATGAGCTGCAGCCTACGCCCCCTCCAATTGATGAGGCCCCGCCAGCAATTGCAACTGGCCCCAAAGAAGACGTCGTTCTGACAGTGTCAATCAATCCACAAGATGGTTGTTGGTCAGGCAACGGACTATATGGCTGCATTTTTGACGGCAACGCTGGCGTTCTTGCCACTGGCGGCAACCATTGGCACAATACAAATCTAGAAATTGTCATTAATGGGTATGAATTTTGTATCAGTGGCGGCGGTTATGTAGTCACGGGCTATACGCTCAATCAAACCGTAACACGCCACACAAGCAGCACCGCATGTTTCACTTATAACCCCACTACAGACTGGGATGTCTATCGCGTTGACTTTGCAGCAGTGCCAGTAAGCAACGAACCAGAGTGTGTTATCCCAACCAGTGGTCCATGGCCGCCTTGCGCTACACAAACACAAGAAGAATGTGTTATCCCTGCGTCTGGCCCATGGCCTCCTTGTGCGACAGGCCAAGCAGGCACAACACAATCGTCAAAGACTGAAGAATGCATCATTCCTGAATCTGGGCCGTGGCCACCTTGCGCTACGCAACAACAAGAAGAATGCGTTATCCCAGAGTCTGGTCCATGGCCTCCTTGTGCGACAGGCCAAGCAGGCACAACACAATCGTCAAAGACTG
>JAHDBS010000003.1:18775-25838 GCA_020630225.1 Anaerolineales bacterium
CCATGGCCTCCTTGTGCGACAGGCCAAGCAGGCACAACACAATCGTCAAAGACTGAAGAATGCATCATTCCTGAATCTGGGCCGTGGCCGCCTTGTGCTACGCAACCACAAGAAGAATGTGTTATCCCAGAGTCTGGTCCATGGCCCCCCTGTGCAACGGGCAACAATAATACCGCCCAGCCCACTGCGGATTGGGGTCAATACTACGCACAACAAACGGCAACAGCTGTCGCATTACAACCCGCCGCAGCTGTAGACTCCGTTCAATCTGTTGCTAGTAACAGCACTAATAACGCTATCGCTAGCACCACCAATGAGGATGCATCAGTCACAGCAACGCCGGAGCCTCTTGTAGCAGCAGCAAATTCACTAAGCATAGAACAACCGACTGCTGTTCCAACAGCCGAAGTCATTACCGTAATTGCTGATATTGCCCCGACTTATACCCCAATGAAAATCCAAGTACCATTGGCCGTAATAGAACCGGCAGCTGTAGATGCCAATACAATTGGCACAGGGCAATGGGTGTTATTGGGCACCTTTGCCACTGGCAGCATAATGGCCTTTGGAATATTAGGCGGCATGGCTCTGCGCAGCGTGCTCCGCCGCGAAGAATAAAACAGCAGTTCGCCCCTCTTAAATAGCAAACCCCACACATCCTGTCAGGACATGTGGGGTTTTTAGATTCCTTTGTAAGCCCTAAGTTAAATTTGTGTAAAATCGCGCGCAGCCTATTTTCAAAGCCCAAACAGGTTGCCTATAATAGTACTTATTCGGACATGCTTCTAAATAATAAGATTTAGAAGCTATTTGAGGCGATATTTTGCAGCGAACATTCAGATTTCTACGCATCATTAGCATTGCTCTTATGGGCATTTGTGTTGTGATTTTTAGTATTCCAGCTCAAGCAGCCACGTTTACGGTGACCAGTACCGCCGATTCTGGCGCAGGATCATTGCGTCAAGCCGTACTAGACGCGAATGCGGGAGATACCATTGTGTTTGATGCAGCCACAAACGGTACTCCGATTATCCTCGCGTCTGTTATCACAATTGATAAATCACTGACCATTACGGGTAATGGTTCAGGCAATACGAGCATTAGCGGCAACACCCTAGTACAAATATTTGACATCAACACAGCGGCAGCGACCGTCAACCTAAGCGGGATGACATTCACCCAAGGACTTGCTGCCGCTAACGGTGGAGCCATTGCAAATATTGGGACCCTACATGTTCAAGACAGTATTTTTACATTGAACGACGCTGTCACATTCGGCGGGGCAATCTACAACACTGGAGGTCTCACTATTCAAAGTGGCACTTTCGTTAACAACGCTGCGGGACCAGTTTTCGCTCCACCAACAGGAACTGAAAGTGGCGGGGCAATCTACAGCACTGGCACGCTTACCATAAAATCCTCTCGTCTTGCTGAAAATGCGGCGTTCATGAACGGTGGTGGAATTTACAACACCGGCACAGCAAGCATTCAGACTACAGAGTTTTCAGACAATATAGCCGCAAATAATGATGGCGGTGCCATTTATAACGATGGCAACCTGACGGTGTTGAACGGCACGTTTGAGCGAAACAGCGCAGTTGATGACGGCGGTGCCATCAATAATAATGAAGGCACACTTGTCGTGTCTAGCTCACTGTTTTCATTAAATACGCTGACAGCAGACAAAGGTGGTGCGATCTCTAACGATGGTGGCACAGTGTCTATCACCACTAGTACGTTCTCAAACAACATGTCACATGAAGACGGTGGTGCCATTGAAAATGATGACAACGATAGTGGCACAACACCAGGAAGCATGACCATCACGCTCTCAACATTTACTGAAAATCAGAGCCAGACAGAAGATGGCGGTGCTATTTTCAATTCGGATCGTAGCACGCTCACTATTAGCGACACAACGTTCAGTTTCAACTCCGCTGGTGATGATGGTGGCGCACTTGCGAATGAAGACAGCGCTATCCTCAACATTAATCGCGTTACGTTTGATCAAAACGAAGCTAGCGATCCAATTGAAGGTGATGGCGGTGCCATTATAAATACGCGTGGGTCTACCCTTACCGTGAGGAACGCAACGTTTTCTGGTAACACGGCGGTTCGTGATGGTGGTGCCATTGACAATGGCGTTGGCGGTTCAACTACGTCACTAACCAACGTTACTTTGTCGGCTAACAATGCTGCAACTGGTGGCAACCTATTCAATGATGTCGCAGCAGGTGCATTCACAATCAATCACACCTTAGTGGCTAACGCTGCTGGTGGTGGCGACTGTAGCGGAACAATTACATCAACGGGCTTCAATCTGGACACAGATGGTAGCTGTAATTTGACAGGCACTGGGGATTTATCGAACCGAGCTATCGCATTACCGGCCCTTGCTAACAATGGCGGTGCGACGCAGACTATCAATATTACCGGCACAATTGCCCAAGATACTGGCGGAACAAGCTGTTTAGCTGAAGACCAGCGTACAAGCGCACGGCCAGGCAACAACCGTTGTGACATTGGGGCCTTTGAAGTCTATGCACCCAATACTAGCAATCCAAAGCCGTCGCCAAACTTCAATGCGACGGTCCTTGTCGAAGACGGCTGCTGGGAAGGTAATACAATTTATGGCTGTATTTACGACAATAGCAAGAATGAACGGCACCATACTGGCGGCAATCCATTCCTCGGCCCATTCGAAGTCCAAATTCGCGGCTATGAGTTTTGCTTACTGCTGCATCCTTGGTTTACACCTGATGGGTACACGCTAAATCAAGACGTTGCGCGGTACGTAGACAGCGCCAACTGTTACACATATGACCCTGCGCTAGACTGGGATGTTTACCGCTTAGACTTTGCTGCCATCCCGCGACCTGTTGTCGAAGAACGCGCCACAGCAACAGTCGCTGCATTAGAAGCACTCACGACTAATACAGCGACAGACAATAGCAATACGTCCAGCAACAGTGCCAACGCAAATGTACTTGCAACCGCACAGCCTACTGCTGATTGGGCAGCCTATCACGCACAGCAAACGGCAACCGCACAAGCATTGATTGTAGTAACGCCAGTCCAAGCAGAACCACCAACTGCGGAGCCTATCGTGCAAACAAGCGTACAGCCTACACAACAGGACAGCATTAGCGCTGCAGACCCAACCCTTCAAACGCCTACCCAAACAACAACTGGCGCTGTTGCACCATCACAAACACCTGTTGAAGTCGCAGCAGAGGTCATTGCTGAAATCCAACCGACCTATACGGCTATGCATATTCAAGTGCCATTAGCTGAGGTTGACCCTGCTGTAGACGTTACAGACGGAAGCAACATTAGTACACGCCAATGGGTGCTGCTCGGCACTTTGGTCACAGGTAGTACGCTGGCCTTTGGCCTACTGGGAGGAATGGCTATTCGAAGCATACTTCGCCGCAAAGAACACTAACTTCACAATTCGTGACACTCTGGTTCGCCAGGGCAACATACACACCATTCCGCTGGCTCTTTTTATAAAGCCTTGCGGAACATTTGCAAAATAGGCTTACAGGGAGTCGCGCTCACCTCATGAGAGGCGGTTTTGACGTCTCTGTAAGTGCACCGTGGTTACGTTTTATCTGGCTGCGGAACATATTGAGACAGCACAAGTAGAGGTATCAAATGCGCGCTCACTATCCAAAACTACTCCGAAATATCACTATTGCCATTATTGGCAGCATATTGCTCTGTACGATTTACGTGTATCAAGCTTTTGCAGCCATTGGCGACACAACTGTGGATTTCAACAGCTTGTCTGAATGTGGCACGATTGCTGTCGAAGGCGGGTCTGAATGGCAATATTGGAGTCAGCCAGTCAGCATTACTATTGACGAGACAATGGCCGACATGGCGCAGACTCTGGTAGTGCTGGACCCCACTTTTAGCAACACTTATTTCATTCCACTGAGCACAGCTGGCAAAACAACGTTTAGTGCAAGCTCCTTAACAGACCACACGCCCAGATATCTGACACTGCTAGTGCTCACATATGACCCGCTAACAGAGACTCCTGTCTGCAAGAGTAGCAGCATTCAGCTACATTTTGACGACGACAAAAATAATCCTGACAGTACGAGTTATCAGACAACAAGCCATGATAGTTCAGACTCTACTGGTGATAGTAATGGTTCATTGCCAGCGGGTCCTAGTTGTGTAAATGGCGGCGTATTCCACTTAGAAGGCTCACCCATCACGCTAGGTCAATTGATTTCTGGCGATGATTTCACTGGTACAGCTTGCAACGACATTATTTATGGGAATAACAATGCCAACACCATTGATGGTGCTGGCGGAAATGACATCATTTACGGGTATGACGGCGACGATGCGCTAACCGGTGGCACTGGTGACGACACCATTTATGGGGGCGATGGCAGTGACACGATTTATGGTGATAGCCATACAGAAGACGGTGATGGTGATGATATTCTTTATGGCGAAGGCGACAATGACCACATTTATGGCGATAGCTATCACGGAAGTGGCAGTGGCAATGACACAATTTACGGCGGTGAAGGCAATGACACCATCATTGGCGATAGTATAGAAAAAGACGGCAGTGGAGATGACATCATAGACACTGGAACAGGTCATAACGTCGTTTATGGTGATAGTTTTCACGGAGACGGTAGCGGCAATGACACAATTACCACTGGCGGCGGCAATGACACAATTTTTGGCGACAGCGACAATGGAGATGGTAGCGGAAACGATATCATCGACGCTGGTGATGGCGATGACACAATTTATGGTGACAGTCGATTTGGAGACGGTAGCGGAGACGATACCATCGACGGTGGAAGTCACGACACAGGTGACACCGTTACAGGACCGGGCAATACGGACGACACCATTAGCAATGTAGAAACCGACACTTCCACACCAGACACACCATAATGATGGCGCAACATTGCATCTGACAAGACCATATTAGACATCATAGACGCAGGCGTCAGCCTTCAAGTAAGACTTAAAATTGCAGAATCAACATTGCGCATTTGGCAATAGCTAGACGCCAAGTGCGCAACATCTGCTCCGAATTTTCACCCTCTGCCGCCAGCTAGCTTGACTGCCAAGTCACTGCGTTTCAATGTTTGCATCGCCCATGTCCCCACAATTGGACCAAGTACTAAAAATGCAAACGCCCAGCGCCAAGTGACAAGATCTGCCAAAACTGGCGTCAGCCGAATGGAAACCAACGTGAGTAAAAAGCCCAATGCTGTTTGCAACGTTAGCGCTGTTCCCATGTAACGTACGTCTGCAAGCTCGCTAACCGCAGCGCTAAACTGTGCCGAGTCGGCCACGATGAAAAAGCCCCAAATAAGCGCGAGACCTGTCACTAAAACCGGATAGTCAAATGCCAGGCCAATGACAACTGAAATGACCCCGCTCACAACCAAACTCACTGAGGTGATGGTCGTCCGTCCATACGCATCCGCAAGTTTGCCGGCAATAAAGCTGCCGATGCCCCCAATCGCAATGGTAGCAAACGCCACTAATGAGGCAGCCTGAGTTGCTGGCATCCCAAAAGCTTCGGCACCATAAGCTGCTGTTAGAAAAACAGGGATCCACGTCCACATGGCGTACAGCTCCCACATGTGCCCAAAGTAGCCAACGTTTGCCAACAACGTGCCCCGCTCACGTAACACTTCAATGAGATAACGCCAGTTGAACGGCGGTGTCTTGCCCCGATGCGGCCCCAATTCACCCGAGAAAAATACGAGCACTGACGCAACCAACGCAAAAGACGAAGCTAAATACATCACCACGCGCCAGTCACCAATGCCACCCACGGCCCGCAACAAATGCGGTGAAGCTGACCCTAACGTTAGCGCGCCCACCAACAGGCCAAGCCCCAAGCCTCGATCTTCTTTCATCCAAGTTGCCATAATTTTCATCCCGACTGGGTAAATTCCAGCCAGAATCACGCCGGTCAGAAAGCGCAAAGCAACTGCGGGGCCAAAGCTATTCACACTGAACGCAATCAGCCCATTGGCAAGCGCCCCAACCACTGCGCTAATTGCAAAAATTTTGCGCGGCGCGTACAAATCAGACACATTGGTAACCGCACTTAGCAACGCGCCAACGACAAAGCCAATCTGTACTGACATGGTGAGCCACGCCGCTTGTCCAGTATTTAGTGACCAGGCCTCGATGAGGCTCGGCGTCACCGCAGATGCTGAAAACCAAAGGCTCATCGCTAGGAATTCAGCCAACGCAAGGAAGAGAATGGTGGACCATTTTTTTGACATAAGAGATTGAGAGTTGAACGTTGAGTTCTGTGCCGCTATCTGCGTGAAACCAACATTTAGGGCAACTAATTACGATTGACTTTCACCCGTCACACTTAGCGATATGCTTAAATCATGCAAATTCTACGATCTTTTCTGCTTGCAAGCTTGCTACTGATTCTTAGCGCGTCGCTGGTCTATGCACATCAGCCCTACTTTGAAGATGTCGACACGACTCGCGACACACCGTTGCGCGTCATCGATTCTGACGTGTCGACTGCGCTATATTCCACGTTGGAAAGCGCGACCGATGAAGATTGGTTCATTATGCGCGGGCAGAAAGGCCAAAATTTGTTTCTTGGGATGACAATTCCACAAGTCGAAGGCCAGATTGACTTCGACCCAACCATTGCCCTATACGAAATTGATGGCGAAACACCAATTGCCATTCTTGACCCAACCGAGGGAACAGTATTCTTAGAGCCTTTTAGCAACACGGCCTACTGGCAACGTCAGCGACAGCGCATTGAACTGCCAGAAAGTGGCGAGTACTTAGCCAAAGTTTGGCATCCTGATGGTGAAGTTGGACGCTATGTGCTGGTGGTTGGTGAGCGTGAAGTCCGCGGCGGTGACCCGCAATTCCGAACTAAGCTCAAGTCTTACTGGACGCCACTAGCTGCAGAAGCGGTTGTGACGACACCCGTCACCGAGAAGCTTACCGCAGACCGCCCCACCTTCCGCTGCCGAATTATGCGCTTTGTCTTCAAAGAAGACGCCAACAGTCGTGGATGTTGAGA
>JAHDBS010000003.1:25938-37305 GCA_020630225.1 Anaerolineales bacterium
CCTTTTTCTGCGCTTTTGTTGCGAAACGCTTACAATTCAATCTTCATGCAAAGAGAAGCCTTTCCTTACATCTCGTTTGTTGCGCTGATGTTTGGCTCAACCCTTATCGCGTCTCGCTTTTCAACCGGGCAATTCGCAACCCCAACGTACATCGCAACGAGGCTGGTGATCGCCAGCCTCTTTTTTGTTTGTATCTATCTGGTCAGTCCAACCCGGACGTGGCCAACAGACCCCAAGCTCTGGTTTCATGGGGCCTTGCTTGGCATCATTGCGACCGCAATCACGATGAATTTCATTGTGGGCGCTCTCAACTTTTTGTCTAGCGGGCTAACCTCATTGTTGCTCACGCTTAACCCAGCGTTCGTGGTCATTGCGGCCCAGCTTTTCCTGCCAGATGAACGTCTCAACGTTCGCCAAGTCTTAGGCGTCATTTGTGCTATGTCAGGCGCATTGGTGATGGCCTGGCGGGGAGAAACCGGCCTCGCGCTCAGCTCTGGGAACGCGCTATTAGGATACGGCATGGTGATTGCCGCCTTATTAATTGGCGCGTGGCAAAACATTCATATTCGGAAATATGTCCGCCATTTTGATGCATTCCAAGTCGCCAGCGTCCGAATGTGGTTTGCGGCCATCACTGGGATCATCATCTCTTGGACCTTAGTTGGCTTTGACTTCAGCCGGGTCGAACTTTCTGGCTATGCCGCTTTACTCTATGCTTCCGTCGCTGGTACCTTTTTAGGCATCATGATTAGCTTGTACAACACGCAACGCTTTGGCGCCACGACGTCTGCCATGACCAGCTACATCATTCCAATTATTACCACCGTTGGCGGCATTCTCATCCTAGATGAAACCTTTACGCCAGTCATGGGCGTTGGCATGTTGCTCATCTTCACTGGTTTGGTACTCGTCCAAGCAAAAAAGCAGCCCGCACTGGCCCCGCGATAAATCTTCATTCAAAGAGCAAAGGCGCGTGTTATGTCACTCTGCGGGGTGCCATGACGCGCGCTTTTTATTTACCTATTGACAAGTGTCATATCTACACTAAAATAATTAGTGTAAACAAAACACAATCTTATGAAAGCAATTCATTTTCCGACCTACGGCAGTCCAGATGTGCTTGAACTACGTGATATTGATATCCCGACGCCAAGTGCAGACGAAGTTCAACTCAAAGTTCATACTGCAGCACTCAATCCGCTTGATTGGCGCCGACTGCGTGCAAAACCGTTCTTTGTACGCGCTGAAGAAGGCTGGCTTCGCCCTAAAACCCCAGTGTTGGGGGCAGACTTAGCGGGTGTTGTCACCAAGGTTGGCGCTAACGTCACTGACTTCACCGTTGGTGATGCCGTGTTCGGAGATGTCTCAATGGGCAGCCTCGCTGAATATGTCTGCGCCAAGCCAGATTACATCACGCACGTTCCAGACGGCGTGTCATTAGCGCAAGCCGCGGCGACACCTGTCGCTGCGCTAACCGCCCTGCAAGGGCTAGTTGACCATGGCAAGTTGAAAGCGGGTCAGGACGTACTCATCAATGGCGCGTCCGGAGGCATTGGCACTTACGCCGTACAGATCGCAAAAGCATATGGCGCAACTGTCACGGGCGTGTGCAGCACCCGCAACGTTGCGCTCGTGCAGTCCTTGGGCGCAGATCATGTTATTGATTACACCCAAACAGACTTCACCCAGCAAACCCAAACATATGACCTCATCTTAGATAACGTCAATAACTACACAGCGGCCCAATTACATCCAGTTTTGAAACCAGGGGGCGCTTGTGTTGTCGCAGGGTTCAAGGGGCTTAGCAATATGCTTGGCATCATGCTTTCTGCCAAGCGTGTGCAGCGCAAGCATAACAAAACGGTGACGTCTATGTTAGCGAAGGTCAAGCAAGCTGATCTCATCACCATTGGAGAAATGCTAGCCGATGGTCGCGTCACATCCGTCATTGACCGGACTTATCCGCTTACCGAAGCAGCCGCTGGGTTGCACTATCTTGAAACTGGCCGCGCCCGAGGCAAAGTCCTAGTAGAAATCACCCCCGCCTGATGCAAGCCGTTCAACACACCAAATACAGTGGGAACGCAGCAGACTTAGTTGACATCACGCTGCCGATGCCGGTTCCCACAGCTAACCAGATCCTGATCCGCGTGAAGGCCATTAGCCTGAACGGATCAGATACAGAAACGTTACGTGGGCGTCCGTTTTATACCCGTCTAATTGGGCTACGAAAACCGCAAAAAACTGTATTAGGGTCAGACATTGCCGGTGTCGTAGAAGCAGTAGGGTCGGAAGTCACTCGCTTCAACGTTGGGGATGCAGTGCTGGGAGACCTTGTATTGCGCAATGGTGGCAATGGATTTGCGCCTTACATTGCAGCAGATGCCGATGCATTTGCACTTAAACCTGCATCGCTTAGCTTTGTCGAAGCCGGAGCTATTCCACAGTCTGGCGCTATTGCTGTCCAAGCGCTGCGGGATGCTATCAAGCTGCAAGCAGGCGAATCAATTTTGATCAATGGGGCTGGCGGGAGCGCTGGTTGCTTTGCGATTCAGCTTGCCAAGCATATGGGCGCGACCGTGACTGCCGTAGACAGTGCTGCCAAGCAAGCGTTCATGCAGTCATTAGGCGCAGACCACGTCTTGGACTATCGGCAAACTGACTTTGCCAAGACCGGGCAACGCTATGATGCCATTCTAGACCTTGTGTCGAGTCGCGGGGCGCGTGCTATTCGGCGCGCATTAACACCAAACGGTCGCTATTTCACCGTTGGTGGCAGCACTAGGCTGATCGCGCGGTTTGCATTATTTGGAAAATTTGGCGGGCAGCCAGTGTCTGTGCTGGCATTGCAAGTTACGCCAGACGACCTGCTTTACCTAAGCAGCTTGATTACAGAAGGGGCAATACGCGTGCCCATTGACAAAGTATTTCCGCGCACGCAATTGCGCGATGCGCTGACCTATCAACTTGGGTGGAACCATCTGGGACGCGTGGTTGTGGAGTTTTAGAAAGTTATGTTGATTGAGCTCATGCTCAGCTATCAGCTCAATCAGGCCAAGCCCCGCCAGTTTGGATTGCACGCTCGTAGTCTTCCATTCTGGAATCATCGTGTTCTTTGACTTGATCCAGAAACGGAAAATCTTCGGGGACAATTTCGATCTTAGCAATTGGCTTTACCGCAACCAAGCTGGCTAACTGCTTGATGCGCAGAGTCATGTCACCAAGTTTCACGGTAGGTTGTTCCACAAATGTTTCCGATGGCAGCAGATATAAGGTGCCGGTTCGCCATGGGTTCTTCTGCAGAAATCCCTGACTAATTGAAAACAGATAGTACGGATCGCTGATGGGGTTGTCACCTTCAACGAATTGAATACACCCGTTACTAATCCGCATTGCATATTGGTCACGATCAATGACGGCAAAGAACATTGCCCACACGCTATCCGCCGCGGCAAACACGGCTTCTTGGCTGCCAAACTCGGTCGTATCTAGCGGCTTGCGTGGCTCAAAGGTCTCAATCGCTGCATTCCCCGACCCATGCAACACAATACCGTGGTGCTCAACCAAATAGTTTAGAAACTGCCATTTTGGAATGGGCAGAGAATAGTCAAGCGTCAACGAATCCGGCTGCGCAAGACTATTGAGAAAGATGCGATCAAACTCAGCGTGATCACGTTCAGTGAGGGGCGCACTCGCGCACTGCAGCCAATAGTCAGGTAGGTTCATTTTTGGATGTTACCCAATCCCAAGCTGCTGCAGAAGAGGCACAAGCGTCTCGCCAAAGAAGCGCGGCTGGAGCCAGAACAAAAACTCGGTCAAACTAGCAAGATTGAGCGCAATCATGATGCTAACAGTCAGCCGAAACACTGGTTTTTTCCAGACCGCATCCGGAATATAAAATCCCATAAACAGCGCCGTGACCGTCGCCATGACAATGTAACTCGGGCCAAATAAATCCCAGTCTTGGATGAAGCCCAGCATCGGCGGAAACAAGAGTAAAAATCCTAACGCGCCAGCAAACACCGCGCTCAAAAACAGAATGCGTGAGTGCCATACATCATTTAGCACGTTTCGCCATTCATAATTACGCGCCAAGTAGAGCAAGGTCAACACCACAATTAGCATGACAATGAGTCCAGCTGGCCACAGGCGGAATGTACCGCTTAGTAAGTCAAAAAACTGATGCTTTGAAAACACGGGGTAACACCAGCGTTCAGGCGGACGAACGCCACTGTTGGCGCAGCCCAAACGCAACGTCCCAAGCCAGTTCTGCGGCAGTAGGCCTTGCCAAGCATCACCAGAGTCACCTTTGGGATGTCCAAAAACCCAACTCGGATTACGGTAAGACAAGAAAAAGAAGAAGCGGAATGGACCAAAATAGCTAACCGCGCCTAGCAACACGCCCAACACACCATTGATGAGTTGTTTTTCCCGAATGGTATGAACCAAGTAGCTTAGCCACAAGTAGGCAACGCTAGCCGCCAGCATATACCCGACCCCGTGCGCCGCAGTTGCCAGCCCAGCAATGAAGGATGCTAGCACCAGCTTCCAGAGCTTGGGCGTGTGAAGTTGCCACAGCGCTAAAGCGATATAGGCTCCGGCCAACCCAGGCGTCACCGAAGTTGCTTCGCGATAGCCAAAGAAATGAACCGTGGCGGGAATACTCAGTAGCAACAATAGAACCGGTAGCTTAGCCGCACCAGCAACATAGCGTTGAACAGACCACACCATTGCCGTTACGTAGATCAACCCGATGGTCGCATGCACGAACGCAATTGCATCTTCAGCAGAGAAAACGCCCGGAAACAGCACATGGTAGACCACATAAAATAGCGCTGTACTGAGCGGTGAGCTCATAAACAACACCTTTGGATCTGGCGTTTGTCCTTCTGCGCCGGGCACAATGCCTCGTAGCATATAGTCTTCGTAGCGGCCAGCATCACCATAGCCGATCTTGGCACGGAACAGCCAATATAGGGCAAACATCCCAACGCAGATTGCAACGTAGACCCACGTTTTTTGCGGTAGTGAGATGCGGCTTAAGACCAGATATAGTGTCGGGATTAGCGCAATAGTAAGCAGTAACCAGCGGCTTGGGCGAATGGGTTGCGTGGCTTCAAACGCCCATAGCCAGCGCATGGGATGAAACTGCTGGTTGACCAATAAAGGCCCCCACTGCGCTTCAAGCGCGGCAGTAATTGGCTCCACAAAAAAGCGCAATCCAATTAGCAAGCCCAATAGCAAGATCGCCCAGACTAACGTGCTGCGGCGGGTAAGTACCGTATTCATCTTTGGTTCTGGTCCTTAACCAAGCATGGGGAAAATAACGCGTCCAAACAGCCAAGTTTGGAGCAAAAATGTAAGTTCAAGCAAGCTCGCCAAATTCAGCGCAATGGCGCCAAACAACACAGGCTTCAACGCATGCAACCATGGCGTTTCATTCTCTAGATACAACATCAGTAAACCCAGAGAGCTTAGCAGATAGGCCGGCGCGAACAGATCCCAGTCTTGTAAAAAGCCAAGGACAGGTGGGAAAAGAATAGTAAACGCAGCGCCCGCAGCAACATTTGCAAGTGCAAACAGCGTCACTAAGGAAATTTTTTGCCAGTTACGCGCCACCACGCCTAGCATCACAGGCAACAACACAAACATGCCCGGAAATAGGAACATGGTCAAATTGGCAAGATCCATGAGCTGATAGCCAGAGCCAAGAGCGTAACACCACCCTTTCGGTTCAGCAGTGCCACTCCCAATGCAGCTGCGGCGCAAAAGAACAACCAGACCACCTTCGCGTACCTGATCTGCAAGCAATGCATCGCCAGCTAATGTACCGGGTACACGCTCTGGAAAGGTCAGTGCAAACCCAAACATAATTGCCAGCGGTAGCGCAATCAGCACGCCGGACACAATGAGATTTAGCACTTTTCGCTCAATGGAAGAGCGAATGAAGACCCAGAACAAAATCGCCCAAGCGGGGATTAGGATAATGCCGATGTTATGCGCGGCGGTGCTAATGCCAATAACGAGTGATGCTAACAAGAACCAGCGCAGCGACTTCGTCTGCAAAAACTGATAGCCCGCATAACAGTAGACCGAGAAACAGCCTGCGGCAACAGCCGTTGCTTCACGATAGCCAAAGAATAGCGTCAAAAATGGCGCACTCAGTAACAATAGCAACTGCAAATAATGCGCGTGTTTGCCCGTCATCGACTTGATGAGACGTAAACCGCCCCAAATATAAACGCCACCTGCCAATACATTCACGATGGCAATCGCATCTTCCGCAGACGCAAATAAGTCCGTGATCCAAGCAAGGTAGAAGAGTGCCGTTGTCAGCGGGGCACTCATAAAGAAGATGAAAGGCACAAAGTCTGTGTTGTCTTGCCCAAACGGCCCGCGTAAGTACCCTTCATAGCGACCGGTGTCGCCCCAAGCAAATAGCACGCGGAAATACCAGAAGATCAACATCCCCAACAGCATAATGACCGGCATTGCTAACGGATGTTGCAACAGCTTATTCAATGTGGCCTTGAGACTTGGCAACCATTCAAGGCTGAATAAACTGACAAAACCCAATATAACAACGGCAAACCACCGCGTCACACGGATCGGCTCACTGTTGTCAAAGGCCCAGAACCAGTGCATGGGTTGATAATGCTGGGTAACCAAAAGTGGGCCAAAACGCGCTTCGAAGAACGCTAGCAACTGCATCGCGTTGTAGCGAACCAGAAACAAAGCCAGGAAAACCAACAGCACAGCGACAGCTGGCATCATCCAATTAGCGCGTTTTGTCATCATCAATTAGTTGTTATAAACGGTAGACATCTGGGCGGCGGTCTTCAAAGACCTTGATGCGGTCTCGCACGCGGTCCACTTCTGCCACATCGATTTCAGCAAAGTACAGGCCAGGGTCTTCACCAGCTTCCACCAAATATTCGCCCCATGGATCAATTACAGCCGAGTGCCCAAAGAAGGTCGTGCCGTTTTCTTCGCCAACGCGGTTGCAGGCAATGACAAACATTTGGTTTTCAATTGCACGGGCGCGTAACAACGTTCGCCAGTGCATTTTGCGTGGATTTGGCCATTCAGCGGGCACAATGACAAACTGCGCCCCGTCTAGAGCATAGCCGCGGAATAGCTCGGCAAAGCGCAGGTCATAGCAAATAGACAGACCGGCATTGCCCATGTCAGTTTCGACCAACACAGGGGCGTCACCAGCAGACAAATACTGATCTTCATCCATCAAACGGAAGAGATGTAGCTTGCTATAGTCGGCAATAATCTCGCCTTCAGGCGTGGCCCACGTGATGGTGTTGCGCGGCCCCGCTGACCCAGCAGACAAGCATGAGCCCACAATATGTAAGTTGAACTCGGCCGCGATGGCAGCGGTGTCTGCAAAAATGCCGCTTGAGACATCTGTTGCATACTTACTGGCATTTTCTAAGTCATAGCCAGTTGACCACAGCTCTGGCAACACCAGTAGTTGGGCTTGCTGCGCGCTCGCTTTTGCAGCGAGGTCTGCCACATGTTTGAGGTTTGCGTCTGGGTCACCAAAGGCGATGTCCATTTGTCCAAGTGCAATTTTCATGGGGCTTATTTTACTTTGCATTTTGTTGAAAAATACCCTCTGATTTCCTTAGGACTTAAATAAGAAACCACGCACCCTACACTTTTATAAAGCTGCGAATTTGCTCGTTTGGAATTTCAGAACAGACGCTGTTGCAATTTAGGGTTATTTTGAGGCTTATCGACTTGTGCAAAGCGAAGTCGTAGGATTACGCCAACATAACTCTGTGAAACTGGAGGGGATCTGGAAACAAAAAAGACGCTGAGCATATATGCTCAGCGTCTTTTTATTTATACGGAAGCCTGCGTTAGCTTATTCGCCGTAGATTTCGTTCAAGTCTTCGTCTGGCAAGACAAACTGCATTTCAGGCAAGTCGGCAATACAGCTTGAGTCTGGTGCACCGGCGGGGTCATTGAAGAATGCGGTCATCATTTGTGTAGAGCAGGTCAACCCTGAGGTTAGTGAGTGGCCACGCCCTGGAATTTCAAACAAGTGCGCATTGCTAAGCGTTTCTTTGGTTAGCACACCCCACTCTGGCGGCGTGGCTGGGTCATATTCACCGACCAAGATGAGCGTTGGAATGTCACTCACCACAGCGGCGTCTTCGCTTGGCGCTGCCGCGCCAGCTTGCCAAATTTGGCAGGTGTCATACTGATTGACCGTCGCACTGTAGAACATCCCTGAATGCAATTCTTCTGGCAATGTTTGCGTGACAATGTCTTCAGCAGCATCGATGTCACCAAAGACAAACTCATCATGACACATTACTGCAGCATACATCCCTTCTGAGTCGTCCTTTCCTTCCGTATCGCCTTGATACAAACGAGAGGCACCGCCGCCAATGCCGGCAATTTCTTCAGCGAGATAGAACGCTTCAAAGTCATTGTTCACAGCAATGTCGTGGATCATGCGTGGCAACAGGTCTACGCCTTCACCCGCAAACATAATCTGATACATCACATTGATGATGGTGTCACCAAAGACTTCGCCACCGTCAATGAGCGCTGGATTTGCGTCTAGGTCAGCCACCAACTGTAGGTAGGTGCTTTTGATGTCGCCATAGGCTTCATTACACCAGTCATCAGCAGCACAGGCGTTGAATAAGTGTTCAACGCGTCCATATTGGTACAGCGCTTCCGTGCCGATTACATCCGCATTTGGAGGGAATGGAGAATCTAGCACAACGCTCCGCAGCCCAGCTGGATGGTCACGCATGACCGCCAAGCCAAGGCGTGTGCCATATGAAATGCCATATAGGTTGGCTTTTTCATAGCCTAGCGCTTGGCGGAGCGCATCCACATCAGCCGCGTTTTCGGCCGTGTTGTATGCCGTCAAATCGACGCCTTCGCTCAACAAGCGGTCTCGGCACGCAATTGCAGCATCCTGTTCTGGATTGACAGAACCTGAGTCAAAATCTATGTCTTCAAGTTCAGGGCAGTTCAACGAAGGCACTGACAGCCCAGTCCCGCGTTGGTCAAACAAGATGAGGTCACGCCCAAAGTCATACTCGAGCCAGCCTTCTGGATCGTTGGCAAGGCCTAGCACCGCGCTCCCGCCAGGGCCACCTTCAAGGTAGATCACTGGGTCTGGCAGTGGATTGTCAGCACGGATAATCGCAACCGCTAGTTCAATCATTGGCGAGTCGGCTTTGGTGCGGTTTTCAGGCACAGACAAAATCCCACACTCAACATTGCCTGGTGCGTCAAAGGCGCACGAAATTGGCGTGTAGCCCCAGTTCGTATTCGCCATATCGTCAGCCATGCTGGTGTCTTCAGCAGCAGCATCTTCAGTTTCGGGTTCTGGTGCAGGGTCTTCTTCAACCGGCTCAGGGTCTACGTCTTCCACTGCGGCATCTTCTTCGACAACTTCAGGTGCTACGTCTTCTTCAGTGTCGTAGTCTTCTTCAATTGGGTCTTCTTCATAATCGTCTTCAAAGGCGGCGTCTTCTTCATAGCCGGCTTCGTCTTCGAAATATGGGTCTTCAAAATCTTCTTCAATGCCACAAGCAGCGATTGAAAAAGCAAAAAGCAACATTAGTATTGTTAGAAAGCGTTTAGTCATACAAATATTTTACTGAAAAACGCGCTCAGACCTAAGCCTGTAGATGTAGTTTTGACTAGGTATTTTGGTGTAATTTCTAAATTGTTTTTTATAGAGGTGGAGCAAATACAATAAAAAAGCACACTTGCTAAAAGTGTGCTTTTCAATTTCTCAATTAGAGAAAGTCTGAGGCTTACATCCCTTTTGGATTTTCTCCATATTGGTTTGAGCCAGGGTCACTATCCTTAACCATCCAATAGAGAACGATCAAACCTGCAAGTGGAATTAGGCTCAAAAGCAACCACCAACCTGAGCGGCCTACATCATGCATACGCCGTACTTGAACAGCAAGCGTAGGAATGAATACTGCCAATACATAAATAGTTGACAAGATGCCAACACCTTCAGCAATTGTAAGCCCCAGCAAGCCGTCCACAAAGCCTAATACAAACGACACAGCCATATGGATCAATAAAAACATCCACAGTTCTTTTCGGCGCGCCCGACCACTAAAGCCAGCATAATTCTTAATAACTTTGAGATACCATTCCATGAGTTTGCCTCCTAAGCATGAGAAAAGTTAGTTATCTGCAACACGCTAATTCAGTTGTGTGAGATCTGAATATGTTGCTAAGGCGGTTATAGCAAAGAAAAGTTAGGCAGACAAGCAAATTTAGACCTAAGTTGAATTTTCCCTTTGTAGACTCAACGATTGCGCAACACCGCGTGTTTTACCCGTAAAATCCACAAAAACTAGAGTTATCCACAGAAGTTGTGGATAAGTGACTCTATCTGGGGATAAACTCGTAATTATTGAAGGATTTTTTGCAAAAATGAGCGGCTGGCAAGCTGTTTTATGGGGTGTAAGCGCAGTTCTGAGCGGACTCTTCTGTGTATATGGCGTTGTTGCTTACCAGGTTCGCGTCATTACTTATCCACAATTGCAGCCCACGCCGGACTTAGCGCAGACCATGCCGAGCTTACAGGCTGTGGATATTCCCCATCCAGACGGCTTGACGCTAGCAGGTTGGCTATCGCCTGCGCAAAATGGCAAGACATTGATTTTGCAGCATGGGTACGCCGCCAACAGCCTGGATAACGTACCGTTGGCAGAAATGCTCGTCGCCCATGGATATGGCGTTTTACTCTTCGACTTTCACGGCCATGGCAATAGCGACGCCGCCCAAGTCACCTTAGGATTGACTGAGGTGACAGACACGCAGGCAGCCGTTGCATTTTTGCAAGGACATCCACAGACCCAAACTGACCAATTAGGCATTGTTGGTGTATCAATGGGCGGCGCGACAGCAATTATGGCCAGCGCCGAAATTCCAGAACTCGAAATTGTAGTCGCAGACAGCACCTTTGCGGCCTTACGCAATGAAATTGCCGTCGGCATTGAAGTCAAAACCCCACTGCCCGGCACACCGTTGGATCAGGTCTTCATTACTTTGGCTCAGTGGCAAACTGGCATCTCGCTGAGTGACATTCGCCCTGTGGACAAGATTGGTGACATTAGCCCGCGTCCGGTGTTAATCATCCAAGGCGAGCAGGACGCGCGGGTGTTGCCCTACAACGGCGCAGACCTATATGCAGCCGCCAAAGAGCCTAAACAGCTTTGGCAAGCACCCGTGGGTGACCATGCGCAGCTTTTTCAAGCAGATCCGGCGGGATATGAAGCGGTTTTGCTGCAATTCCTGCGCGAAAATTGGCAGTAGCAATCGCCAACACTGCTTATTCCCGTGTCTTAGCAACAACGC
>JAHDBS010000003.1:37405-39312 GCA_020630225.1 Anaerolineales bacterium
CAGCAGTTATGCCCGAAGGACAACACTATGCTTACTATCCACAATCAACCTTATGACATCCGTGCGCTGGTCTTTGACAAAGACGGCACCTTGCTCAACATCAACACGCTTTGGCGCCAAGTGGTGCAACAGTGGATTGCTGAAATTCAAGCGCTTGTTGACGGCGATGCAGACTTAGCCAGCGCCATCGCAACCGGCATCGGCATGGATGCAGCGGGAAACCTCATTCCTAATGGCGCAGTTGCCGTTGCCTCCACGTGGAAAATTGCGGTTCTAGTTTCAGGCGTGCTGTACCAACACGGTATTGCCTGGGAACAGGCGGACCATGTAGCCCAGACCGTGATTCATGGTGACTACACTGTCCGACCTAGCTTTATTGAAGCTGTTGGCGACGTTGCTGGGAAGCTGCACGCACTCCACGCAGCGGGCATCAAGATTGTTGTCGCCACTTCAGACCACCGCGCCCCTACGCTAGCCACGTTACCCTTGCTTGGCATCGACGATATTGTGGAATTCATTGTCTGTGGGAATGACTCACTCCCCAACAAGCCAGCGCCTGAGGTCATGGCGCATATCAGTGCCACCCTCGGCATTGATCCGAAGCACATCGCCATGGTCGGCGACTCAGATGGCGATATGCTAACTGGCAAAAACGGCAACGCCTTGCTTTCGATTGGTGTCAC
Source organism: Anaerolineales bacterium (assembly GCA_020630225.1). GTDB lineage: Bacteria > Chloroflexota > Anaerolineae > Anaerolineales > UBA6668 > JAHDIM01. Next base: position 38,089 of record JAHDBS010000003.1, read on the forward strand.
AGACGGTGGCGGTGATCCGAGCGCTACAGCAGACGTCCTCATTCACAGCGTGGATGAATTGTTGTTGGGTTAACACGAATTTGGCGACGTTCTGCTGAGGCTAGGTGAGCTAACCACTGCTTAAAACAAAAAGCCGCAATGACCTTATGGTTGATCATTACGGCTTTATATTGTTAGCGTTGCGCTTTACTGCGGCTTTCCAAAGCGATAGCGCATTGTGATGAGACTGCCGCGTGTTGTTACAGGCTCAAACCCCATGCGTTGGTAAAAATTGTGCGCGGGGTTGCGAACATCTACACACAGTGACAGACCACTGTAGCGTTTCTTATGCGCGTGTGTAATCAGGCGCGCCAATAGTTGCGCCCCAATGCCCTGATTCCGATACTTCGGCAATAATGCCATCCGTAGCTCTGGTGTATTTTCAGACACCACTGCATAACCTGGTGCGGTTACACAGAATTGCCGAATCCACGCGGCGCCAAGCGGCTTATTGTCGTGCTGTCGAATTGCCAAAAAGCCGAAATCATCTGGCGACCGCCCCCAGTCTTCATGATACGGAATCAATGTTGGATCTGAATAGATCCGGTTTGGCTCTAATGGAGCAGCGTCCTTTGCATTAAACACGGTCAAACGCAACATTTGCTCCAAAAACAACCGATCTGACGCCGTTGCCTGTCTGAAATAACAAGGCGACAACGGTGTCGTTTCAGACCGTACATCAATGTGTTCTATTAGCGATGATGAATGTGACGAAGAAGACCCGCCACTTGGTAACCCTATAATCATTTTTTACTTCCCCACTTAATTATTCCTCTAATCTCCAAAATATTGCCGGTTTTGGCCACAAATGAGAAAGAATCTATAGTAAAGATGTAAAAATAACTAAACTTTTGCTATTTTGACCATTTTAGACAGACTGTCTAGCCTAAGCGGATTTAGATAAAGTAAAGCGCAATAATTTTGCGCAACCATTGCTGTGCGGCCACGCAACACAGCAAAACACTATGGGGTCAATAAAGGCTTACTTTCGTAGCGTCCCAAACACAAAGTTGCGCCCTAGGCCAGCTTGGGTTGCGAGTTGAATCCAAAGAATAGCTAGATGCTCCAGCTGACGCGCATAGCGAATGCCACCAACATCCACAGGGACAAAGCCAAGGTGCTTGCAAACATTCCCAATGGCTGCTTTCGCATCTGGGCTGTCGCCGCAGAGGAGCATTTCTGCCT
>JAHDBS010000223.1 GCA_020630225.1 Anaerolineales bacterium
TCGGTTGCGATGAGGTCGTAGTTAAACACGGTGTGGAATTATAAACGGAAGTTGTCTGGACCGCGTGTGGCTTTTGGAAATGCGTTGGAATTCAACGCAAAAATGGATTATTCTCAAAATACCTTTTGAGAATAATCCATTCTATTAAGAGGATTTTTTGACTGTCTTAGTTCGGTGCAGTGTCTAGCGCGCTAAACTGGACACCGTTGCGTCCATTATTCTTGACAAGATATAAGGCTTTGTCGGCAGTATTCACAAGCTCTTGCGGATCTTCAGTGCCATCTGTGGCTGTGGTATAACCGATGCTGACGGTAACGGAAAGAGACAGGTTTGCCTTGTGGCTGAATTCACTCAGGTCAATTGCAGCTCGAATGCGCTCTGCAATCATTGCGGCGTGCATCCAGTCCGTACCAGGTAAGAGGATGACGAATTCTTCGCCACCGTATCGAATGAATGTATCTGTCAACCGTAGGTTCTGACGGATGACATCTGCAAATTGAGCCAGGACTGCATCGCCAGCGGCATGACCATATTGGTCATTCAACGCTTTGAAGTAGTCAACGTCTAGCATGAGCACACTCATTGGTATTTGAGTGCGTTTTACGCGGGCAAGTTCCATGTCTAGCCGTGGGTGCAACATATGCCGATTCAAAGCAGAAGTCAATGAGTCGTTCGTGGCGCGTTTTCTAAGCGCTTCAATATGTTGCGTTTGGCGCACAATGTTGCTCAACTCAAGTTTGGTTGTGGTCAGTACATTGCCATCAATTCGTGCTGCGTTCCGATGCTTGAACAACATTAGCCGACCAGACAGGCCGTCACGAATATTGAAATCAATAGAGTAAGGGCGTAATAAAGATTTGGTTGAATGCTTATTGACGCCAAATGTGGACACCATCTCTACTTCGCCAGACTGATAGTGCAAATAAAGAATACCGCCTTGGTGATAGATGAAATGTTCACAAATTGTTTCAATGACTTTGCGCCCTTTTCTAGCTAAGCTAAATGACCCATTCCGGCAACGCAACAAGTCGCGCTCAAATAACAATTCGCGATATTGCAATGCTGGAATTGAAACATAGTGAGGCGTGTGAAGAAGTTTTTGAATAGACTGTGTGATGCTGTTGAGATAACGGCCTTCAAAGTCTTTTTCAATATAATCGATGGCGCCAAGCTTGACAGCATTAACAGCTTCGCTGGCTTGGACCCCACCTGTGACCAAAATAATAGGGATATTCTCGATGGATTTACGCAAGATATTAATTGCGTCAAGACCGGTGGCATCTTCAAGGTGGTAGTCCACAATACCGATGGTTGGCACGGTGTGTGAAATGACCGAAACCATTTCATCGATGTTCGTTGCGCGGTATATTGGCCAATCTGTAAAGGTTTTGCTCAGGCTACGATTTAGTGCTTGAAAATCATACGGATTGTCTTCAAGCACTAGGATACTTGCTTCTGAGGGTGGGTACATCAGTTAAACCTCTATATTGCACTAGGAAGCCGATTGTTGTACCAATACCGATGAATGAGGTCTACAGTTTCTTGTAAATCATCGTAATTTTGCGGCTTCTCAATAAAAGAGTTGCACCCTATTTTGTAGGTTTGAGTTACCGTCTGCGGACGCTGATTACCACTGAGAATAATCACTGGCAGATGTTCAAATTGAGTGTTCGCACGGATATGACGCAGGCATTCCACCCCGTCCATAATGGGCATGTTGATGTCCATCAGAATGAGACCCAACTTTCGAGACTGTGGTGTGTCTAACCAATCCAGACATTCCTTCCCATTTTTTACAACATTGAGCGGATTCGGGATGGCATTCTGTTCCCATGCGCGTTGCATGAAGAACACATCATCGTCACTGTCTTCAACTAATAAAACTTCAGTTGTTGCGTCCATCTTGTTTAATTTCCTTGCTGAGATAGATCGTAAACGTACTGCCCGTGCCTACAGTAGACGTTACGCTAACATCGCCAGCATGTGCTTCTGCAACTGACTTTACAATTGCCAAACCAATACCTGTTCCGACATACTCGACTTCAGTCTGTAGTCTTTCAAACATTCTAAATACTTTATCGATATCGCTTTCAGCAATGCCAATGCCGTTATCTTTCACTTTGATGCCCCAGTGCGTGACCGTTTCTTCCGCAATAAATTCAACGTGAGGAGGGCGCTCTGGGCGCGCATATTTCGTGGCATTGTCTAGCAAATTGCTAATGGCCTGTTCTAGCAATTCTGTATTGGCCGTAATTTCTGGCCATTCTGGTGCAATAACAACCGTTCCAAGCTCGCGGGCATCAGAGCGAGCCACTACTCTTTCAATTAATGCTCCGATATTGACGCGTTCATAGGCATACTCTTGCGCGTATCTGTTTTTGGAGTAGTCCAGCAAGTTTTGCACTAACGTTTGGAAGTAGCTGGCATTTTCACGAATGGCAGCAATAAAGCGCAGGCCAGTTTCATCTAAGACGGCCTTGTAATCTTCTTCCAAAAATGCCGCGTAATTGTTAATTGCACGCGTTGGAGCGCGGAAATCATGGGTGATTTTCTGTACCAGCGTCCGAATTTCCTGCGTACGTTGTTCTACCCGTTGGTCAATAGATTCGTTTAGAGTTTCTAGAGATTTCTCTGCCTGCACTTGGTCTGTAAGGTCCCTGGCAATATGGAAATTGCCTAGCACCTTGTCTTTGTCATCTCTCACGCTGACCCCAATGACTTCACCAGGGAAAACTTCACCGCTTTTGCGTTTGAACTCAATGGTAAGCGGGTCATCTGGCAAGTCTGTAATGGGACTAAATTGGGCGTCGACTGAGGTTTCAAAGTGCTGTGGATCTGCGTACAGAACGCGAACGTTTTGACCCAAGATTTCGTCCATCAGGTATCCAAAAATACGGGTGAAACTGCGGTTGACCTGCGTAATTTCATGCTGCAAGTTCGCGTACACAAAGGCATCTGGCAAACTCTGGATCACGTTGTCAAAACGGGCGTCTTTTTCTTTATTTTCTGCGTCTAGTAAATGTAACTTGACTTGTAGCAAGTCCATATCTAGCTGATTATTGCTGTCTATTGTTTGTGGTTCGCCATGCCCCGGAAGCGTGAACGGTGCCCTGAGCGGCGTTGTTGATCCTTTCGCATCGACTTGGGTATAGCGTAGCAAGTTCGTGAGTTCTAGCAGAATCATGCTGCTAACGCGGTCGCTTAGCGGACGGGTGTGCGCTTGACGATATAACACAATTTGACCGCTTACTTGACTGCTGACGGGGAACTCTAAGCTATAGCGCGTGAGGGTGCCAAGTGAAGACGTGTCCGCTTGTCCAACAGCAGTAAGTTTGCGCCGCCCACGAGAGGCATCTCGAACGTAAATTGTTGCTGCCGTATGCTGTGGAAAATGCCGACAAATTGTTTCAAGCAACTTCCGCGCAGTATGCGTCGGCCCATATGGACCATTCCGATAGGCAAACAGGTCGTTTACAAATAGCAATTCACGATAGTGATCTGTCTCTAATTGCACATATTGAGGCTGCGTGATGATGCTTTGAACCGTTTCAGTCAGTTGAGTCAGGTAACGCCCGTTATGATCTTTTTCAACGTAGTCAATCGCCCCCAGCTTGAGTGCTTCGGTCGCATCTCTAGCCTGAATGCCGGCTGTAACCAGAATGACAGGAATATCTCCCACTGTGTCCTTAAGGGTTTTGATAGCATCCAATCCAGTTGCGTCTGGAAGGTGATAGTCCACAATACCAATTGCAGGGAGTTTGTTAGAAAGCACATTCTGCATATGTTGCAGAGACGTCGCGGTGTAGATGCTCCAATCGTCAAACGTGCGGCTCAAACTGCGATTGATTGCGTGTAGATCATATGGATTGTCTTCGACAACAAGAAAGCTGGTATTGGCAACAGAATTAGACATAGATCAAATAAACAAATGCTGAACGTTGTGAAAACCCCGTGGTGGCAAAGCCTGCAAGGCTAAGCTAAAAAATAAGGCTAATTCACAATTCCCTTAGCTTGTGGAGTACAAAACGGAGCGCACAGTTAATCAGACACCCCCCGATAATTAAGTCTAATAAAAATCTATTTAAATCTAGGGCGTTTTCATCATTGAAACCTGTGGTTGTGTCATAAATAACGTGTGATGAATCGGTTAATCTATCGGCGTTCTGTGGGTAGCGAAGTATAGATTTGTGAAATTGAAGCCAAAAAAGACGGCGTTTATGCGTTTTATTTTCGCTAGAAGTTGCGGCGTATTACGTTATTTGGGCCTGAATAGGTGTACCGCACTAAGGTTAAGGAGAAGGTAAAACGAGTGGGGCTGGTGCGGCAAACGCAATAAGAGTTAGAGAGATTTATCGATGAATAAGGTGAAGACACTGCCCACACCGACTTCAGAGTCTAGGGAGACGAAGCCGTTGTGAATTTCTGCCACAGATTTAACAATGGCTAACCCAATGCCGGTGCCTTCGTAACGTGTGTTTAGCCCTTTGACGCGCTCAAACATCGTGAAAATCCGCCTCTGATTTTCAGGTGCAATTCCAATACCATTGTCTGTGACGCGAATTCCCCAATGACGTTCGGTTTCAACAACATCAATATGAATTTTAGGCTCAACATGGTCTGCTACATATTTGGCCGCATTGTCAACGAGATTGGTGATGGCTTGCTCAAGCAGACTAGGGTCAGCTTGAATGACCGGCAAATTGGAGGCTAGGGTAACAGTGCCGAGATTGCTTGCATCTGAGCGCAGCGCAATCGTGGCGATAAACGGTTGCAGGTTAATGTGTGCAAAGTCGTACTCTGCTCCATAGCGGACTTTAGAAAACTCAAGTAGGTCTTTGACGAGTCTGTCCATATAGCCCGCATTGTTTCGAATGGCCGTAATGAAACTGCGGCCTTCTGCGCCAATGGTTTCGCCATGATCTTGTTCAAGAAACATGGCAAAGTTGCCAATGGAGCGCAGTGGTGACCTGAAGTCGTGAGTGAGCTTAGAGACGAATGCTTGCATTTCCTCAGTGCGGTCGGTAACGCGCTGTTCCAACGCTCGGTTGAGCCCTTGGAGTTCCTCATGGATGCGCGATTCATCGATGATGAAGAACAGAAAACCAATGAGTATGCCATTGGGGTCCATCACACCGCGGACCCGGGTTTCGGCAGAAAACGTGTCCCCATTTTTGCTCTGACACCGAAGCGAGTCAGATGCAAAGACTGCATTTGGATTCTTGACTAATTGTTGGGCTTTCTGAGAGGGACCCGCATAGTCTTCTGGTGAGGCATACAAGAGGTCAGGTTGTTGCCCAATAATTTCCGCAGTGGAATAGCCAAAGGAGGTGATAAAGCTCTTATTCACCATGGTAATTTCGAACTGTAGATTCGTATACACCGCGCAGCCAGGCATATTGTCAACAATTGCTTTGAACTGAGCATCATCTGTAACTTTGGCATCCGCAAGCTGGCGTTCTTCCGTAATATCTTCGCCAATGCAGAATACCAATCCTTCTGACACGTCTGCAGAAAACCGCCAGCGGACTAAGCGCTGCGCACCAGACTTAGTTGTGGTCTGAACCTCTGAGGTGTAGGTCTCGCCATCAATCGTGACGCTTTCCCAGATCTGTGTGAGGATGGCGAGGTCATTCGCGGCAAACAACGTCAGCGGTGCTTGGGCTTGGGCGTTAAGTTCGGAGAGGGAATAGCCAAGCGTTCGTTCAAACTGCGCATTGATGCGCAACACTTGTGCTTGCATATTCAAAATGCCCATCATGACTGGGGCAAGTGAGAAAAACGATGATAGCGTTTGGCTGCTGGCTTGGAGGTCAAGCTCTAAAGATTTCCGACGGGTAATGTCACGCCCAACGGCAATGCCTTCTACAAAATTACCGTTCGCATCATAAATGAAGGTGAGTGCCCATTCTTGCCAAAAAATTTTACCGTGACGACTGACGCGAAATTGCACTGTGTCAGAGGGCTTTTGTGACGTGAGCGTGGCGAGACACGCGTCAATAACAGCGCGGTCTTCTGCAAGCACCATTGACATAAAGCTTTGCCCCACGAGTAATTCTTTGGGGGCGGCAGCATATTTACAGAACGCAGGATTAACGTACGTCAGAATATTATGCGCATTGAATCTGCTAATGAGATCTATTTGGTTTTCAACAATAGTTTCGTAAAAACTCATGTCGGTATATTGAAGAGAATATCTAAATAAAGTCTCTTCAGTAGCTCCCATTTATCAATATAACATCAGGGTTGATGATGTGTTCCATTTGCAGAGCGCAAAATATGAGGAAAGTCTAAAACAAGTGAGCAATAATGAGGGACTCAAGACCTTATTCAATGGGCGGAAGTTGTTCGCGAATAGCGAGCTGAACGGCCTCAATGCGGTTGCTGACGCCAAGTTTTTGGCAAATAGAACTCACATAGTTGCGGATGGTCCCAACGCTTAGTCCAATTTGTTCGGAAATGTCTTTGTTGCTCATGCCTTGCGTCATGCAGTGCAATACCTTTTTCTCTGACTTAGTCAGGTCATCAAAAACGGATGGCAAAATGCGTAGACGAACTTGTTCAAACAGTAACGAAGTGAGTTCAGGGTCAATGTAATGTTTGCCGGCATTGACACGGCGAATGGCACTCAATAACTCTTTCGGATCTGTATCTTTCAGAATGTACCCGCGTGCGCCAGCAATAATGGCATCTACCACGAAACTTTTGTCTGCATTACCAGTTAACATTAGAATGCGATGTAACGGATTCTCTAACAGCAGGTCTTTACAGACGGTAATACCATCACTCTCTGGCAATTTCACATCTAGCAGAATGAGATCTGGCTGGACAATCCGTGCTTGTTCCATTGCGACCGCAGCAGATTCTGCTTCGGCAGAGATGGCAAATTCGGGGTTTCTGCCAATGAGCGTTCGAATCCCAACGCGCCACAGTTCGTGGTCGTCTACAAGTAGAATTCGAATTTGAGACATTGCATTTCCTCTTCGCTGACACGCGTGCTGCGCACTGCACCCAAGGTGTTATGCAGCATCTGCATAGGCATGGTTTACTTGAGAAAAGTACGGGAGCTAATGTTTACAATAGCCAAGGTGTCATATGAGTTTGTGATACTTAGGTGATTAAATGATAACTGATTAAAGCGAAAACGTAATATAGTATTTTGCCGGAATCATGGAAGTTTTCATTTTTCTAACCTAAAGAGGCGTGTATGAGGCTTTACGGGGGACGCTTATTTGCTGTCTGGATGTGCTTTGGCTTGTCACTTAACAAAAAAGAGACAAAGACCGCTGTCTCTGTCTCTCTACTCTCACACCCTACGCGTCA
>JAHDBS010000224.1 GCA_020630225.1 Anaerolineales bacterium
TTCAGCGCATCTTCTGGAATTGGAGAATGCTCCCCGTCTAGCAGTAAGAAGTCAAAGTCACTCTGACAAAGAATTTCGACCACTGCTGGGTCTACTAACGAGACCCATGTGCCAATAATTGGCTGTCCATTTCGTAATTTTTGGTTCAACATAGTGCGGTATAAATTGTCCTTTTGCGCCAACGTTAGTTGGATTTGAGCAAACTCCGAATAGACTGTCAAGCCTAACCGTTACAATTGAAACGAGGCAAAGCATATGAACACAACTCACACGACTTGTTGCATTGTTGGCGCTGGACCTGCCGGTGCAATTTTGGCCCTGTTGCTGGTCCGACAGGGAATTGATGTCACACTCATTGAAGCGCAAAAAGATTTCAATCGCGCCTTTCGCGGTGATACCGTACACAGTGGCACCATGGAACTGCTTGACCAAATTGGCTTAGCAGAAGACCTCCTCAAGATTCCGCACAGTAAACTGCATAACGGCGTCATCGAAGGCCCCGCTTTCGATGCTCCGTTTGAAATCATTGACTTCAGTGCCATCCGCAGCAATTACCCCTATGTCACCATGATGCCACAGTCAGAGTTTCTGAATTATGTCATTCATCAAGCGCAACAATACGCGAACTTCACGCTGCTGCTAAAAACAAGCGCTCAAGGATTAATAGAAGAAAACGGCCACGTTCATGGCGTGACATATCGTCAAGGTAAAGAGCAGGGAGAAATTCGCGCCACGGTGACCATCGCAGCCGATGGACGCAGCTCTAAATTACGTGCCGCGTCTGGCCTCACCTACAAAACCCTATCGGCCCCAATGGATGTACTGTGGATGTCCATTCCAAAAGTAGCTGGTGAAACGGTGCAGGCCAAAGGCTTGGCTGGGCGCATTGGGTTAGGCCGAATTGCACTCTTGTTTGAACGCGAAACAGAATGGCAAATTGCCGTCGTCATTTTGAAAGGCGCTTACCGGGAGGTCAAGCGCGAAGGGTTACCTGAATTCAAAGCCATTCTGTACAAGATGGTGCCTGAATTCAACACGACATTCGATGCGCTCACCGAGTGGCGTCAGATTGTGCCACTATCGGTTGAACTAGGCCGTCTCACGAACTGGTCACGGCCCGGGTTACTCATCATTGGAGATGCAGCTCATACTATGTCGCCTGTTGGAGGCATCGGGATCAATTACGCCATTCAAGACGCAGTTGCCACTGCGAATGTATTGACCGAACCACTGCAGAAAGGCACGTTGACACCTCAACATTTGGCGCAAGTTCAGGCGCAGCGGGAGCGATCTGTCAAAATTGCACAGCGTTTTCAGGCAACAGCCCAGCAGCAAATTATTGGTCGCTTTCTAACCACCGATGTTGCTCGCCCCCCTTTGCCCGCGCGGCTTATTCAGCGCGTCCCACCCATAAAGCGTTTGCTTGCAAATTTTGTCGCCTACGGCGCATTCCCCGTGCAGTTGAACGAAGCACTACGCCGTTAAATGACAACGCCACTCAGTGAAACGATGAGTGGCGTTGTTGAAATGTTCGTGTCAGGCTACCAATACAAATTACCAATACAAGTACCGTTACGGGTTAATTCATTACCTCACAACGAACCGGACATTCAAAATTAGAATTTGCGCTCGTTCAACCCAGTAATTGGGATGATTTCCGCTTGCTGCTCAATGTCTTTCAAGAGCAGCCAAAGAGATTTTTGATTCCCTGGAATGCAGCGCGCATCTAGTAGTAAGCGGCGACCGTCACGCATGAGGTTGAACCGCGTGCGATGTGAGCGTCCACTTTCAAACGTGTCTTCAATAGCGCGGTGCAGTTCCCACAGTGGGCTTTGCTTTTCGGTTGCGCCTTTTCCAATCAGCTGTAGTTCGCTGATGATTGAGTCCACGGGCAGACCATAGTCTTTCTCAATGTCAATGCGACTGCGGTCGCGGCTAACGCGGATCACAGTACCTGGCAAGGTCTGAATTAGACGTTTGAGATAAGGCTCTGGACTAAGCTTGTCAGTCTTGATCAGCTGACCCAACGTTGTGCTACGCGCAGTTGAGTTGCTGAAGCTGACAGATTGTGCTGGTTTCGGCGGCGTAATGTGGCTGCCATCATCAAACCAGTTGCGGCGATATAAGCCATATGAAATTACGGTGATTACAGCAATTACCCCAATGCTGAGGTAGATCACCTGTTGAATATTTGGGTCTTGAACAAAGCGCGGTAGCGCGATCGCTGAAAATACGAGGCCCCCTGTAGCTAACGTCCCGATTAGTAATTCAGGCGTCAGCTTAGACAATCGTTGAAACCAATTTTGGCTCTCATAAGGGTCACTCAACTCAACGATATTAAATCGATCGTCTTGGTCTAACATGGTAAAAGTCTTCATTTTGAAAGTAATTGAACTGTTGGTTTCTCTCCATAACACCAATCAATTCAGTTTTGTAAAAATAGGAATGTGCATTCCTCAACATGCCTATGTGTAAGCAGGTGCCAACAAGATATTGGCGCGACTAGTAGGTGCAGATGGTAATGTGGTGCATTGGTTTACCTCAATTTTCTAATTATTCTCTGGTCGAAATCTGTATTCCGATCCACCACACCGTGTGCCAGCCATGTTTTAATATCTACAAAAGCCTTTTGGCGGCAGTGACTAAACAACCATATAAATCTGATTGTCTTAGTCTCACAATGTGCCGATGTCTGTCGTTTCACTAACAGTTCATCAAAGAGACAGTACTTGCGTGCGTTGTAAACACTGTAGCAAAACAGCAAAAACCATTGCATTTAGAGAAACTTAAGCGATTCGATTGTTTGCTGGATTTAATTAAAGGCACTAGACTCTAACTTTGAATGTTATGAGGTTGATAAAGCGTTTGTTCTATCTAGAATCGCGCTTTAACTCGGAGAAATTGAGCTTATGCACTTTATGTTTCAATCGCCCCGTTGGACCGAGGCTTGGCCCGGCGCAACGTTAGGCCAACTTGTGATCACAAACGTGAACAACCCTGCCAGCAGCCCAGAACTGGATGCACGCGCACGGGTTGTAGAAGAAGAATTACGCGCCAAGTATGGGGAAATGGATCGGGCGCAGTTAAAACGACGCCCTGTGTTGTTCAACTATTGGCAATACTATGGCGTCTATGACAAGACTTACCATGTCCAAGGTCAGCTTGAATCGGTTGTCCATAAAAACAAACCTATCAAGAGTTCATCTGCGCTTGTACAAGCAATGTTTATGGCCGAACTTGAAGACCTATTGTTGACAGCAGTCCACGATCTCGACAAATGCGCGCCGCCTTACTCAATTGACATTGGCAACGGGCTAGAAGAATTTACGGCTGCCAATGGAGAAGTAAAGACCATTAAGCCAAATGACATGTACGTCATTGATAAAGAAGGCATTATTTCTAGCGTGCTCTACGGGCAAGACCAACGCACACTCATCACACCAGAAACAAAGAACGTCATGTTCATTACCTATGGTGCTGCTGGGGTTGGGCCACAAAAGGTAACCAAGCACCTGCGCCGCATTATGGATTACGTGAAAATGTTCTCCCCAGACTGCAACTTGACCGCACCGCAAATTCAAGAAGCGAACTAGTGCTTTGGCATAGCTGAAAATTAAGGCCGGCGTCAACGGCTGTAACAGCCAATAATGGTAGCGACATGACGCGTCATGTCACTACCATTATTAGAGTGCAGTTCGACTCAGACGCAGCTCTAATTTCCAATACTGACGCCTCTCCCCCTTCTCAATGTTTCAACGCGACACCTGGGCCGTTTATACACGGTTACTGCGCTATGTCCGCCCCTACACAGGTCGGCTTAGCATTGCCGGGTTCGCGTATCTTGTTCAAGCCTCAACTAGCTTAGTATTTCCGCTTGTCGTACAACGTCTTGTAGATGATGTACTCACAGCGGGAGACCGCGTCATTCTGAATTGGCTCGCGGGTGGCTTGCTGCTCATGTTCACCGTTCAGGCGCTTGCCAGCTACCTCCACATTTGGCAGATGGCGTTTATCAGTTCCCGCGTGATTCGCGATATTCGCCTGCAAATTTATACACATCTGCAGTCATTGTCCTTACGCTATTTTGCGGACAATCGGACTGGAGAGCTTGTATCGCGTCTAACAAGCGATGTGACGTTGCTCCAGCGCGCCATTACTGACGACATCTTGCAGCTTATTCGCCAAGTCCTGACCTTAGTCGGGGCCGCAATTTTGCTGTTTTATCTCAACTGGCAGCTGACGCTTCTGATTTTGGTCATGATGCCACTAGTTGGCTTCTCCATCTCCCGGTTAGGACGCCGCATTCGCGAAAATTCTAAAGAAGCCCAAGATGAACTTGCAGAAGTCGCAAACGTCATAGAAGAGACTATTTCAGGCGTGCGGATGGTCAAGTCATTTGCGCGTGAAGGATATGAGAACCAGCGCTTTGCGGAGCGCATCAACGCTGTGTTTGACGCATCACTACGCCGCGACAAAATTCGGGCGGTGCTGTCGCCAATCATTGGGCTAATTGCATTTGTCTCTCTGACCTTGGCCTTTTGGGTGGGGAGCCGTCAAGTCATTAGCGGCGTGCTCAGCATCGGGGAACTCGTTGCCTATCTGTTCTATACCTTGCTGATTTCCACGCCAGTGGCATCGCTAAGTGGGCTCTATTCACAGTTTCAGTCTGCTATTGGGGCTACTGAAAAACTGTTTGCATTGTTAGACACTAAACCAGATATTGCAGATGCCCCAGACGCTGTAACCCTACCGGCCATCAATGGGAATGTCCGCTTTTCCAAGGTGAGCTTCGACTACGTTGAGCAAACAGCCATTCTGAAATCCATTGATTTTGATGCTGAAGCGGGACAAGTCATCGCGCTTGTTGGCCCAAGCGGAGCGGGGAAGTCAACCTTAGTCAATTTGATCCCTCGGTTTTATGACGTTGGGGCGGGCGCAATTCTCATTGATGAGCACGATATTCGTACGGTCAAAGTGCAAAGCTTACGGGACCAAATCGGCATTGTGCCGCAAGAGACCACGCTCTTTTCAGACACTGTGCGCGCCAATATTCGCTATGGCAAGTTAGACGCCACGCAAGCAGAGATCGAAGCTGCTGCACAGGCAGCGAACGCCCACACCTTCATCTCAGATGAATTGCCCAATGGTTACGACACCTTAGTGGGTGAACGGGGCGTCAAACTTAGTGGCGGGCAACGTCAGCGGGTTTCAATTGCGCGCGCATTGCTCAAAGATCCACGTATTCTCATCCTAGACGAAGCGACTTCTTCGCTAGACAGCGAGAGTGAGCACCTTGTACAAGAAGCGCTGGAACGCCTGATGGTTGGACGCACAACCTTCGTCATTGCACACAGGTTGAGCACCATCATCAATGCAGACTGCATCTTAGTCTTAGATCAAGGGACGTTAGTGGAACATGGCACACATGCAGACCTACTCGCTCAAAATGGATTGTACGCTCGGCTGCATGCCATGCAGTTCGAAAAATAAGAATCAAAAAAGCGCTTCGTAATGAAGCGCTTTTTGTTTTGTCTTACCAGCCTAGTTCTAGGCGCAGCACCAATCGCATTGGCAATTCATGCTCACGCATGCGCCGCTGTGTCTCTGCAATGTCATACGGCACGCGTTTGTGCACAAAAATGTTGGTTTCAGTGTCCAGTAAACCATAAGCAGCATCAGGGTTGCCGTCACGAGGCTGCCCAACGCTTCCCGGATTTACAATAAAGCGGCCTTCCGTCAAATACAATTCTTCATCGTATGACGGCATATATGCTTGACACGCTTTCTCAAACAGATGATAAATAATTGGCGTGTGCGTATGGCCGACAAAGCACGTGCGCGTGTTGAAATAATCAAAGTTCGCTAGCGCCGTGTAGGAGTCCAGAATGTATTCCCACACAGGTTCGCGGGGACTACCATGAGCTAAGTGAAAGCCATCTGTGATCACTGCACCGGAAAGACCGGTCAAATAATCACGATTCGCATCGTTTAGCACGCTCTGCGACCATTCTGTCGATGTTCGCGCATCGACATTGAATGTCGACAGGTCAATTTCACCAAGCGCTGCTTTGTCGTGGTTCCCCACGAGACAAATCAGTCCTGGCAATTCCTGCACACGATGGACGCATTCGTTAGGGTTTGGTCCATAGCCGACAAGGTCGCCTAAACACCAAACTGTGTCGTATTGCCCTTTGGCATCCTCAAGTACCGCTTCAAGCGCGACTTCGTTGCCATGGACATCTGTAATAATCAGTACCCGCATTAAATTCAATAATAGCACGATAAGTCGAGAGCTTTTATAATCTGTTTGTGGCAATTTTAGATCGTAACACGTTAGATTTCACCAGCCATAGCCCAAGTCAAACTTGGCGCTATGGAATGCGCCTTGGGCAACTGATTCAGCCGGGCGATCTTTTCTGCTTGCATGGCGAAATGGGAGCAGGGAAAACAACCTTCACCAGCGGTATTGGGCGTGGTTGGGGTGCTATTGAAACCGTGACCAGTCCAACCTATGTATTGGTCAATGAATATCACCACCCAAATGGGAATGAGTTGCACCACATTGACAGCTACCGGTTAGCAGACACGCTAGACATTGAAAGCACTGGCCTAGAAGAGCGCCTTGAGAGTAATGTGGCATTGATTATTGAATGGCCTGAGTTCCTAATGAACTATTTACCCGAAGAGCGTCTTTTCATTGAAATGCTATATGAGGACGAAGAAAAGCGTCGCATTCGCATGCATGCAACAGGTGAGCGTTACGAAAAATTGTTGGAAACCTTTACAGGAGCCGCGTTCTAATGCCTATTCTCGCGCTTGATACCGCCAGCAAACATATCAGCTTAGCGTTGGCATCCGAAACGCGGATCATTGCTGAGCACACGTGGTTTACGCCTAACAACCACACCTTGGTCTTAGCCCCGGCTGTGAACCAAATGTTGGCAACCGCCAGTCTTAATCCAGCAGACTTAGACGCCATTGCGGTAGCAATTGGCCCAGGGTCTTTCACCGGGCTTCGCATTGGGCTAGCACTTGCAAAGGGCATGGCATTTGCCAACAATACGCCACTTATTGGTATCCCTTCGCTAGACATTGTCGCCCAAGCGCAGTCACCGGGTGCCGGGACGCTTATTGCGGTTTTGCAAGCAGGTCGCAAACGGATTGCGGTACAACCTTATCGTTGGCAAACCAATAAATGGGAGCCAAAAGGAAAAGGTACCATCACGACCTGGGAAGAATTGATCGATTCGTATGGCGATGAGTCATTGAAAATTTGCGGTGAAATTGATGACGTAGGCTACGACTATTGTGCTGA
>JAHDBS010000004.1 GCA_020630225.1 Anaerolineales bacterium
TTTCGCTCATCCCCCATTGCATAATCATGGCGCGGGCAATGCGAGCAACTTGTTGTAAGTCGCCAGAAGCACCAACGGTAATATCGTCTTCATCAAACGCGAGTTCTTCAGCAACCCGACCACCAAGAGCAGATGCTAATTGGTTTTTGAGGCTACCACGCGTCATGAGCGCACCATCGTCTTCGTCTGGCAAGTACCAAGTCACACCACCAGCCATCCCACGCGGGATGATGGTGACTTTGCGAACGCGGTTCGGACCTTCTAAGACCCGCCCAACGACCGCATGACCGGCTTCATGATAAGCCACGACCTTGCGCTTCTTTGGAGACATGACCCGGCTTTTACGTTCTGGGCCAAGCTGAACACGTTCAATCGCGTTTTCCAAATCCTGCATATGGATTTGCTTTTTATTGCGACGCGCTGCCAAAATAGCACCTTCGTTGACCATGTTTTCAATGTCAGCACCAGAAAACCCTGGTGTCGCTTTTGAAAGCACTTTGAGGTTGACATCCTTTGACAATGGCTTGCCACGAACGTGGACACCCATAATTGCTTCACGGCCTTTGACGTCTGGGCGATCAATGATGACAGAACGGTCGAAACGACCAGGGCGCATCAACGCTGGATCCAGAATGTCTGGGCGGTTCGTTGCCGCAATAATGATGATGGTTTCTTCAGTGTCAAACCCATCCATTTCAACCAAAATTTGGTTCAGGGTTTGTTCACGTTCATCATGACTACCCCCTAGCCCGGCGCCACGTTGACGGCCGACTGCATCAATTTCATCGATGAAGATGATACAAGGGCTATGGCGCTTTGCTTGTTCAAACATATCGCGGACGCGGCTTGCACCAACACCAACGAACATTTCAACAAATTCAGAACCTGAAATGCTGAAGAATGGCACACCAGCTTCACCAGAAACTGCTTTTGCCAAGAGCGTTTTACCAGTCCCAGGAGGGCCTACCAACAGCACACCTTTTGGAATACGCGCGCCCAATGCCGTGAATTTGTCAGCTTCTTTCAAGAATTCAACAACTTCACCGAGCTCTTCTTTTGCTTCAGGGAGGCCAGCAACATCATCAAATGTGATGGTCGGCTGCTCACCGGTAAACATTTTCGCGCGGCTCTTCCCAAATGAAAGTGCCTGATTGTTCGTGCCTTGCGCTTGGCGCAGCATGAAGTAGATGATCCCAACAACCAACAAGGCTGGCAGCATCAGACTGAGGAAATTGAGAATGCTCCCCCAATCACTTGGGCGTTTGATCTCAATAGATGTCTTGGAGAAGTCAACTCCAAGCGGTTGTAATTGTTCTTGAAGTGAAGATTCAGGATCTTTACGGCTTTCAAAGATGACAGACTCACCTAAGCCATTCGTTTCCTTCATTTCAACTTCTAGATTATCCCCAGCAACAACAATCTTTTCGACTTCACCGTTGTTGATTTTTTGAACGAGTTCGCTAAGGGATAATTCTTCGGTGGGGGACTGTTGGTTACGGACGCCAATGAAAATTGCAGCAATTGCTACAAGGATCAGTACGTAGACCATAACTTGTCTGGCCCGATTTGAATTCACAGAGTTACCTCCAGAGATTTACAAAAAAGGTAAAAACCCAATTTGCACTAGTTTTGCCTGTTCCACAGTACGACATACCCGTTGACGCACGTGGCGGATGTGATTATTACCCTACTACAGATATTATTGGACTTTTGTTAACGTCCGATGATGACGTAGTAAATGGGGAGTGTTTTCGACAAGGTTGCGTAGTTTTTTGAAAAATTATGCAAAATTGGCTGCAAACGCCAATTTGTTCCATTCTTCACAAATTATACCAATCCACCAATTTACAACCATGAGAGTAAACTGAACGCGACTTGTAATATCGCGCCAATTGGCTCAACAATCCCTGCTGGCGCAAATGGATTGCGATAGGCGAAGTAGACCATTGTCCAAAGAGGAATGAGTCCTAGTACAGCAATCAGCGCAACGCCGACTAGTACGTAGTACATCCAGTCGACTTCGTCTGCGACCTCTGCTATCGGTTGAGACTGTTCAGGATAACGACGCGTTGAGCCAGTTGGCCCAGTACGCGGAGCTGATGGTCGTCGCGGCACAACACGCTGCGAATTAGAGCCTGTTACACCATTAGCAGACCCTATCGTGCCAGTTGTCCGTCGGGGCGGATGTAATGGATTAGTCCGTGGCCCAGTAGCTGTTACGCCTTTTGGAGGCAATGGATTTGTATTTCGCGGCGGCAAAGCACCTGAACTCGGTGCTGGACGCGCGACTGAGCCAGATTGCGGCTGACGTGCAGTGGTCGCCCCAGTTGGCGGCTTGGCTGGTACACGTGCGGCAGGATAAACATTGGTAGCTTCGTTACCATGCTTCCGATAGGCACGCAAAATGTGTCCCAGCTGATCGGCACTACGATAGCGTTGACCGCTCTCCTTAGAAAGGAGCTTGGTTACGATCCGTTCGACCGCTTCCGGCACATTTGGATTAATGCTACGAACCGTTGGCGGCTTGTCACGCAAATGCATAACCGCCAAATCTTGCGGGTTTTGAGCTTGGAACGGCAGTCGGCCCGTCAATAATTCAAAGAAAATTACGCCCAGAGAATACACATCGGACGCCGCAGAAGGAGCTTCCCCAGCAGCTTGCTCCGGCGAAAAGTATTGTGGGCTACCCCACACAACATCATGTTTTTCACCAGGCTTGATGGTTGAAAGCGCACGTGCAATCCCGAAGTCGGTCACCTTCATGCGACCTTCACTGGTAATCAACACGTTTTGAGGTTTCAAATCGCAGTGCACAATACCTGCGCGGTGCGCATACCCCACCCCAGAACAAATCTGGATCATGTGGTCAATGGCTTCATTCAGCTGATATGGCGCTTTTTGACGAATTTGGGTTTTGAGTTCACTCCCATCGATGTATTCCATCACGATGTAGTAACGCATACCATCTGCCCCAAAGTCATGCACCGTCACAATGTTTGGGTGCATCAAATTTGCAGCAGAACGGGCTTCTTGCTGAAAGCGCGTCAAGAACTCATGGTCATGAGTAAGATCTTTACGCAAAATCTTGATCGCAACATTGCGACCTAAAGAAAGGTCTTGCGCCTTAAATACAACAGCCATCCCACCAGTGCTGATATGCTCTAGTAGGCGATAGCGGCGGTTAAGTAAATGATCGTTACTCACAAAATCGAAGTGTTAGCGGTCGGAAATTTCGTCCTTAATTCAACGTTTATTGTACCGTGGCGACACAATCCAATGCAATCATCAATCTGACGATTTAGCGTATTTTTCGCGTGACCTAAGTCATAACAAACAGAATTCTAACGACCTGAGACAAACTTAGTTTCGTAACCAGCTAGACACAAGTACTCAAATCAATGGCTCACATTGAACATAATCCACATACAATGGAGGAGATGCCTGCAAATTTGAGACTAGTTCATCCCTTATTAACGGTACATTGCTTATAATTTCGCCAATTTACGCTATATCCGCGCTGGTCTACACACGTCTCAAAGGTACAAATGTCTTCAGCTGTCATCATTCATAATCCAGTTTCAGGTCGCTTTCCAGCGTTACCGCTCATTGAGCAAAGTGCAGCCATCCTCCGGGATTATGGTTGGTCTACAGATATTCTACTCACTGAGCAAGCTGGTGACACATCTAAATTGACCAGACTTGCCCGCGACAAAAACAAAGATGCCGTCTTCATTGCTGGCGGTGATGGCAGTCTTGGCACAGCAGCCAACATTTTGAAGGGCAGTGACACTGCGCTAGGCGTTTTACCAACGGGCACAGCCAATGTTTGGGCCCAAGAGTTGGGCTTGAATTATGCTAAACATCCTTGGACAACGGCACTAACAAATGCAGTCACAGCCCAGCTAGAAGGCGAAATTCGCAGTATTGATGTTGGTATTTGCAATGATCATGCCTTTCTGCTTTGGGCTGGATTTGGCTTTGATGCGCACGTTGTCGCTGGAGTAGAACCCCGCCAACCACTTGAGAAAAAGTTTGGCAAGCTCAGCTATGCCGCCAAAGGTCTTTGGGCATCTACCTCATGGGACCCAACCCCTTTCAAAATTCATACTGCAACACGCACTTATGAAAATGACTTCCTTTTTAGCGTAGTCACTAACATCCAGTTATACGCTGGCGGCCTAGCAAGATTAGACCCCGAAGCCAGAGTAGATGATGGCAAGATTACGCTTTGGGCATTCGAAGGTGACCATTTCCTAGACGCCTTCATTCTTGCTTCACGCGTGCTTCAGAATGCACACTTTGAACATCCAGAAACCGTCATGAAGCTCGGAACAGAATTTCGGATAGAAGCCCAACGCCCTATCCCGCTACAGCTTGATGGCGAAGTCATGGGCCACACAACTGAAGCCAATATCCGCATTGAACCCAATGCGCTCAAAGTCTTCAAAACCACGACCGTCAACCCTACTCTATTTCGTAATACGGATTAGTCTCCACTTCGTTTCAGAACTATGTCAAACAATTTTCAATCGGCGGCAGATTGGCCAATGGCAGGTGCTAACTCCAAACGCACATCATGGTCACCTGAAGAAGTCAGCGGACAATTATTCCCAAATTGGTTCAAGCCGTTTGAGGCTTACATTTCGCAAAAAGTGCAATTGATTGCCGCTGATGACAAAATTTTTGTCGCTACGGCAAGCGGGTTATATGCAATCAATGCTGAAACTGGCGCAGAAGAATGGTTGTATGCAACCTCGCGACCGTTAGGGCACTCCCCTACTATTCAAAATGGCATTGCATATGTTGGCGGGCTAGATGCTTACGTACACGCAATTGATATTTCATCTGGCGCAGGAGTTTGGACATTTGCCGCAAGCGGCGGTTTTCAAACTAGCCCGGCAATTGACGACAACACTATTTATTTAGGTGATCGATCCGGTATGTTTTATGCCATTGCCATTGATGGCGAAGAAGCGGGAACCTCTCGTTGGCAATTTCAAGCAGCCGGTCCAATCTTATATTCCGCCGCACTTAGTGATAGCCAAGTCTTTTTCGCAGCTGAAGATGGCGCTGCTTATGCACTAGACAAAGCAACAGGGGCTCTAAATTGGAAAACAGAACAGCTACCTGGGGCTGGATTTCAATCTTGGTGGCCAGTTATATATGAAGACTATGTCATCTTCAGCGGAAGTAACAACTATCGAACACGGATTGCCCCCGGCTCAATTCGCAGTCACCTACACGACTGGGAGCTGGATGAACTGTACCTGAATCATGAAGCTGCACCTAAAGGCAAGCTGATCGGGCAGCTTGGGCAGCGTCCAGGCAAATGGGCAACAAACACACCCACTATTGATGCTACCCCAACCTTAGACTATCTCACCGCCAAACCTTGGCGGCGTAGCGTATTTGTCTTAGATCAAGAAACTGGTGAAGAAGCTGGCATCGCACCCATTGCTTGGTCTTGGACACACAACGGAACGCGCTACCCCCCAGTCATTGGCGGCGACGGCGCGTTATATACCCAAAACAGTTACCTTTCGGATCCGGCCATTGCGGGCGGACACGTAAGTGGCTGGGAACCTAACTCCCCTTACATTAGCCTCATTAGCGCTGATTGGAATGCAGTAGACGAACCAATGGGGGTTTCTGCTGGTGGCAACACAGTCTATTGGAATTTATGTTGCGATCGTGAAGCAGGTTCAATGGACATTAGCCAACCAGAGCAATTATTTCCTAATCGCTATCGCAATGGGATTCTGCCATCTACTGGTGACACAGACCCTGCAAGAGAGTGGCGCTACTTCAATTACAGTCTTGCGACGAGCGTGCCGGGATATGACGAGTATTTCCATAATGGGCAAGCACATCTTGCTTACGGCGGCCCAAATGGTACCTACGGCAACCATGGTGATGTAAACGCTCCCATCCCTTACAAAGGACGCGTGTACATGCATCGCGGCAATTCTGTAATTGCCTATAGCCCTGATACTGCTCCGGTTGCCGCTGCATCAGCAAGCAAAATTCACAGCCAAGAGACCCAAGCGCCAACGCCTAAAACCCCAGACACCTTGCGTCAAATGCTTAGTGCAGAAGTTGCTGCCTTACTCAATGCTGGTCATATGCGACCCGGTTACACAAGTCATGGCGTTCTTGACCTGTGGCAAAGCAATATTTTGGGTGATGACTTCTCAGATTATTTCCATCAGCCTGCCGACACCATGTGGACGTTACTGCTCGCTATTCCACATTTAGATAACAGCTTACGTGACCGCGCACGCGACTACCTCCAAAGTGAATATCGTGATTATCGGCCACACTTGGTCAACCATATTGGATGGGATGGCGCTGCTAGAGAGGCCTTCGCATTGCCGCCGGAAGTTGTCGAAGAACTCGCAAACAATGGGCAAAAAGAGAAGAACTGGGTCTTCATGGAACAAGGCGGTCCAAATGGCAAAGGCGTTTGGGGCACAAACCCGTTCGCGTTTTATGTGCTTTGGAAATATGCCCAAGAGTTTGATATTGCAACTAATCTATGGACAACGGTCAATGGGTCGCTTGAACGCCCACCAAAACGCAGCGTACTGGAAAAAATGCCGTATGCACACAATGCATTTATTGCTGGCTACATGGGGTATTTAGAACTACAAAAGCTTGCAGGTAAAACGCCTTCTCGTTTAGTCCAACTCCGCCTGCGCCGCCTCATCAGCCTGCGGTTACGCAATTTCAACTTTGATGCCGGTTTTGCCAACGACCCTGTGCAAGCCTATGGCAACAGTTTCAATGTAGAAACTCAATTTATGTATCTAGTGCCAGAATTAGCACAACTGATGCGCAAGCGCATTCCAGAACAAGTTGACGCCACCCTCCGCAAAGCTAAAGCCCTTGCCCCAATGTGGTTTGTTAGCGGTGCTCAGGAGGCTGTTCTAGAGAATTCCATTGCTCCATTAGGTCAAGCCCAGGCGTTGTTTACAGCAACAGCCTGGCTAACAGAGACATCAGCAGAAGAGCTCTCAACATATGTAGATGCCCCGTTCTTTGCACGCGGAGATCTGTATTACATACAAAAACTGGCACTAGCGCTAGATGCTTACCAACGCAATCCGATAGAAGGATCTGAATAAGGATTTACAGTAGCAAAAATCACATCTACCTATGCTATACTGTCAAAAAATTTGCAATAAAAAGGATCACTCACAGTGGTAACTACTCTTAACATTCTTATCGTTCTTGTTGGCATTGCCCTCATCGTAACTGTTGTTCTACAAAGCAAAGGCGCTGGCCTTGGCGGGATGACTGGCAGCAGCGAAGGTGGCGTTTATCGTGCACGTCGCGGTGTTGAAAAACTAATTTTCCGAGTCACAATTGGCTTGTCTCTTGGTTTCTTCGCACTCGTGATCGCAATGCTGTTTGTCCAGTAAGACATCACATCGAACAAATCGCAAAAGCCCGTTGTGTACAACGGGCTTTTTTGTTATCCCAACCAACGATCACACAAACGAAGCATTCTGCTTTCCAACGCCCACCCCACCAAACTTGATTGAAAACTCTATAATTGGCACGCTATGAGATTGATCCGCATTCAATTGATTCTTGCTGCAATTGGGATTGCCAGCGTTTTAGGTCTACTGTCGCTCTACTCAGGGTCTGACACAGTTGTCACAGAAGAACTGCCTGCTTCAGGCGGATCTTTCGTTGAAGGCATTATTGGCCGTCCCCAACAGCTAAGCCCCCTATTTCCAGCACAAAACGATGCTGACCGTGACATTCGCCGCTTGGTCTATGCCGGTCTTATTAAGTTTGACGAGCGCGGCCTCCCGACAGCAGACCTTGCTGAGAGTTGGGCCGTCAGCGCAGATGGGCTCTCTTACTCATTTGTTTTGCGGAATGACCTACGTTGGCACGACAACCAAGCCATCACTATTGATGATGTTGTCTTCACACTGCAACTTCTGCAATCGGAAGACCTCCCGCTTGCAGAAGGACTGGGAGAGCTATGGCAAAGTGTTACAGTCAAGAAAATCAACGAAAACACGTTAAAGCTAACGCTTGCTGAGCCGTTTGCGCCCTTCTTGGACTACATGACATTTGCAGTCCTGCCTAAACACATTTACGAATCTAGCACGGCGTTAGGCACAATCACGGCTGACACCATGATTGGTGCAGGGCCATTTCGAGTACGCACCATTAATCGCAACGAAAATGATGTCATTACAGACATCCTGCTTACGACGCACCCTACATACCAAGGGACGCTTCCATACATTAGCCAAGTACGCCTGATCTTCTTTGATAATGAGACCACTGCGGTAACGGCATATCAGAACGGACAAATTGATGCAATTGGCGGGGTCAGTCCTGCGGGGCATGCCCAATTAGCAGCTGACTTGAACACCAATTTGTTCAACAGTCGCATGTCGGAATACAGCATGCTGCTGTTCAATCAGCAAGAAGAAACGCTATCGTTCTTTGAAAGTCGGCGGGTTCGGCGCGCACTAGGGTTAGCAATCAATCGTGAGCGTATTTTGCGCAACGTCCTCGCTGGCAACGCATTCATTGCTACTGGTCCAATTTTGCCGGGCACATGGGCCTACGATGAAGGTCTAATTCGAATGGAGCAAGACCTGAACGAAGCCAATGATTTATTGGTTGCAGCAGGCTGGCGTATTCCTGAAACGGCTATCCCCGGCACTGTCGACTACGTACGTCAAAAAGATGGCGAAGACGAATTATTCGAGTTTGAATTGCTCGTACCTGACAATGAGGTCTCTAAGGCGATTGCGGCGGAGATTATCAACAGTTGGGGCCAAATTGGGGTTCGCGCCACCATTACCATCCTGCCAGCAGACGAACTTGTTCGGCGGCGTGTAGAGCCACGCAACTTTCAAGCTGCGCTTATCAACTTCAGTTTTAGTGACACCCCAGATCCAGATCCCTATCCATTCTGGCATCAGACTCAGGTTGAAGGTGGGCAAAATTACAGCGGTTATAGCGATCGCCGGATGAGTGAAATGCTTGAGCAAGCGCGTATTACGCCATCCATTCAAGCACGTAAAGTCTTTTATGCAGAGTTTCAGCAACGCTTCCAAGCGCAAACACCTGCAATTTTGCTATTCCATCCGCTTTACACTTACGCGGTTCGTGACTCAATCCAGAATGTGCAAATGGGGACATTACTCCAACCCGCAGATCGCTTTACAACGTTCTCACGCTGGTATGCCCAAACGCGTACCGTTGAAGTCGGGAATTAGGATCAAACACTACTAAGCTAACGCATTTTCATTGGGAGATGTAGTGCCCAGCAGTGCTACATCTCTTCTTCGTCATCCTTCACAAAAAACTGCACGTAAATCGTAAGCCCTACGATATACGCACACCCTAGCCACATCACGATGCTGGCAACCTGTGCCCAACCATCTAAAAAATCATAGATATACTGCATGGTGGAATCTTACCGCACAGATCTTGTGCAGATTTACAGCATTGCTCATATGTTCGAAAGCTGAAATAGCGATAGACTTACCATGTCAAGAGGGCTGGTACAAACTGTTACTAGATAATGTGGGTAACGCTATCTATTCAGTTTGGCTGAGGTGTATCGCGGCAAGATTACTATTTCGTAAAACTTGTCACCAGATATGCAAAACAACGGCGTTGTAATGGTCCGCGGCATTGCTGGGAGGCAATTGAAAATTAAATAAAAAAGCCCCTGAATTTCTTCAGAGACTTTAGTGAGGCCGGTGGGACTCGAACCCACACGTCCTAAGGACACAGGCCCTCAACCTGCCGCGTATACCAATTCCGCCACGGCCCCAATATGTTGTAGTGCAATTTCACGCAACAGCGCCAAATCGTTCAAATATTATAACAGTGAGACTCTCACTGTCAACAAATGGATGCTACAGATTACGTGATTGATCTGCCACTTTTCCCATTGAATGTCGTGCTCTTCCCTGGCATGCCATTACCGTTGCATATTTTTGAAGAGCGTTATCGCTTGATGATCAATGAATGCATCGATTCCCGACAGCCTTTCGGCGTCGTTCTAATTAAGAGCGGCCAAGAAGCTGGAGGCACTGCTGAGCCACATATGGTTGGCTGCACGGCAGAAATTGTCAGCGTCCAACGCTTAGAAGATGGCCGCCTATACATCAATACAGTTGGACGAGATCGATTCAAAATTCATGAATTGCATCATGACAAGCAATATTTGCATGGCACTGTGGAAATACTTAGCATGGAAGACAGTGATACTATGAAAATGATCAAGAAAACCTATAGCTTGCGACGCTTAGTACGCAGCTATCTTGACACCATCTCATCGATTGCAGATACCGACATAGATCCAGAAAAATTACCTGAAGAGCCAATGTCACTGGCTTACCTTGGCACAATCCTGTTACAGGTTCCCGCTGAAATTAAACAACGCATTCTAGGTATTAATAGTGTTGCAGAGCTAATGAGCGAGATGCACAACGTTTATCAGCGTGAGAACGCACTGCTTGTCGAAATGCTACGCATTGGACCCAAAATGCAATCTCAAAGCCGCAATTTGAACTGACCAATTGTCAGTTCAGGTCGCGCGTTTACAACTCCCCAACCCTCCTTTACAATCTCCGCTGGCTACTAGATGAGCGCCAGCGCTGTCTTTCCTATTTCTAGCCATAGAGGTAATTTCAATGCGTATTGCTCTTGATGCAATGGGCAGCGACAACCAGCCCGATCCAGAAGTGGAAGGGGCTGTATTAGCTGCTCGCGAATTTGGTTGTGACATATACATCACGGGAGATGAACCCGTTCTAAAACAAAAGCTTGCAGCGTATCCACACAGCGATGTTGCGGACAAGCTTCATATTGTTCACGCCCCAGAAAAGATCGCGATGAGCGACAAACCTGCCTTCGCTGCTCGTAAAAAGTCAGACAACTCCATGTCGCGTGGTATGCAGTTAGTCAAAGATGGCGACGCAGATGCCATGGTCACTGTTGGCAACACTGGCGCAGCGCTAGCCAGCGGGCTGTTCATCTTACGCCGCATCAAAGGCGTCAAACGCCCGGCACTAACCGTGCTGCTGCCGAGCGAAATTGGCTTACGTGTCATGCTGGATGCAGGTGCAAACGCTGAATGTAAACCAGAATTCCTGCAACAGTTTGGCATTATGGGAAGCGTATATGCCGAAAAGGTTCTCGGCGTTGATAATCCACGCGTAGCGTTATTGTCTAATGGGGAAGAAGAAGGTAAAGGTAATGACCTTGCCATTGCAGCTTACCCATTGCTAGAAAAAAGTAGCATCAACTTTATTGGAAACGTGGAAGGCAAAGAAGTCTTCGGTGGCGGCACAGATGTCACCGTCACTGACGGCTTCACTGGAAATATTCTCATTAAGGTGGGCGAAGCAATCGCAAAGCTGATGCGTAACCGCATTCGCAGCGTATTCAAATCCAATCCGGCAACAATGCTGGCTGGTGCATTGACGCAGTCCAAACTACGAGGCGCATTTGCAGATATGGACCCTGATGAAATTGGTGGTGTTATTTTGCTTGGCTTGAACGCCCCACTCATTATTGGGCACGGTCGCTCAAATGCCAAAGCGGTCAAAAATGCAATTGGTGCGGCCATCAAAGTTGTTGAAACTGATGTGGTTGGCTCCATTCGCGAATCAATTGCAGCAGAGTTGGCGAAGTAACCATTGCATACGCAGCATCGTGACGATGCTTCACGCGTCGTCATTACTGGCCTAGGTGCCATTTCTCCTTTAGGTGTTGGCGTACCCCGACTTTGGGATGGTCTCATCCACGCTGAGAGTGGCATTGGTCAAATTACGCAATTCGATACCTCAAATTTCGACTGCAAAATCGCTGGTGAAGCCTCGGGATTTGAACCGACAGCATTTATTCCAGCAAACGAAGCACGCCGAATGGCGCGGGCGTCACAGCTTGCGGTTGCCGCAGCAACAGAAGCATGGCACCACGCAGGCTTTGCAGAAAACCCCACGTCTAACGAACGCCTCGGTGTGATGCTAGGCTGTGGCATGGGCGGTTGGGAAAAAGCCGACTCTGGAACCACAGACTTTCGCGCACGCAACTCAGGTCGCGGCAAGCCGTTTGCATTGGCAGCATCGTTACCAAACATGCCTGCGTTTTACGTCAGTCAGTATCTAAAAGCCCAAGGCCCACTTGCCTCCATTACTACCGCTTGTGCAACTGGCGGCCAAAACATTGGCGAAGCAACTGAAATTATTCGACGCGGTGCCGCAGACATTATGATTGCTGGTGGCGTTGAAGGGTTGGTGACTGACTTTATTGTGGCTGGCTTTGCTGGCATGCGTGCTATGCCAACAGCTTACAACGACAATCCAGAAGCTGCTTCCCGCCCATTTGACCGAGATCGCAGCGGCTTTGTCTTGTCAGAAGGTTGTGGCGCGGTCGTGTTGGAACGTTATTCACATGCTAAAGCACGGAATGCTCCTATTCTGGCTGAAGTGCTGGGCTATGCCGCCTCAGCAGATGCTTACCATATTGCAAAACCTGACCCAAGTGGAATTGGCGCTGAGCGCGCAATGCGTTGGGCGTTGGCAAATGCAAACGTCGATCCGGCCTCCATTGATTACATCAACGCGCATGGTTCTAGCACGCCCATCAATGATGTTTTAGAAACGGAAGCAATTAAACGCGTATTTGGGCAAACGGCTTATGAAATTCCAGTGTCATCGACAAAGAGCATGCTTGGGCATCCATTAGGTGGCTCTGGCGCACTTGAAGCGATTGCTTGCATACAATCGCTGAATACACGTATTATTCATCCCACAAAAAACTTAGATCACCCTGATCCAAAGTGTGATTTAGATTACGTGCCACACACAGCACGTGACCATAAAACCAAACTAATCTTATCGAATTCATTTGGACTTGGTGGTCAAAATGCTTGTCTCGTCTTAGGGGCTATTTAGGATATGAACGTCTTTACTAACGAAACTATTTTCAATCGACGCGTACAAATTGCAAAAATCATGCGTCCGCTTGCCTTCGCAACTCTCATTGGTGGGCTAATTTTGCTGTACTTACGCGAAGATCTTCTGCTTGTCTCTTGGCTGATGGCCGGGCTCGGGTACTTACTTTCTATTGTTTCAGCGCACATGGGTGGCCGCTTCTTGGAGCTACCAGGCCGGATTATGCCGTTCGATGCTGTTCCAGATGCGCTCAAAGGTCTCGGAGAATCGCATCGCTTGTACCAGCTATACATGCCCGCTAATCACGTGTTAGTGGCGCCATCTGGTGTCTATGTCATCAAGCCACGAGATCATGTTGGAACAATTAACTGGAATGAAAAGCGCGGCCGCTTTGAACACGTTGGCGAACGTATGATGAATCGCATTTTTGGCATTGATCGCTTTGGCCGCCCAGACAAAGAGTTGACGGCTGACATCAATTCAGTGTCTAGTCGTTTAGAAAGTTACTTTGGAGAAGAAGCACCAATGGTCAAAGGCATTATTTTATTGACCAATCCTAAAACCAAAACCGGGTCAATGACACAAACCCCTTATCCAGTCGTGAAAAGCAAAGGTTTGAAGAAGTACTTGCGTGAACAAGGCAAAGGTGAGCGACTTTCACAAACACAAATTGAAGAGATGGAAACCCGTCTTGGACTGCATGCGTAATGATTGACGAAGCGCTGTGTAAACATCTACACTAGTACAAACCTTTAGAGAGAGACTAACGCACATGGAACAACTTACCCCCTTATTAGTACCATTTCTGACCTTAGCCGCACTTGAAATTGTGCTCGGCATTGATAACGTCATTTTCATTACAATTTTGGCCGACAAACTGCCTAAAGAAGACCGCCCGCGCGCGCGTCGACTTGGGCTTGGCTTGGCAGTCATCAGCCGTATTGTTCTACTATTCGGGATTGGCATTATTGTCCGTCTAACGCAACCACTATTCGAAATTGGTGGTCATGGCTTTTCCGGGCGAGACATCTTACTGCTGCTTGGGGGTCTGTTCTTAATTGCCAAAAGCACCCGTGAAATTCACCACAAGCTTGAAGCACAGGATGATGCCCACGGCAATACATCTGGTGTCGCCACGATGGGGGCCGTTCTAGCGCAAATCATGCTGGTGGATGTTGTATTTTCACTCGACTCTGTGATCACAGCTGTTGGGATTACAGATAACCTGCCTGTCATGATTTCAGCTGTTCTTTTAGCTGCAGCAATCATGGTGATCTTTGCTGACCCAATTGGTGACTTTGTTGAACGACATCCAGCATTCAAGATCTTGGCATTGGCCTTCCTCATTATGATTGGGGCGCTGCTGGTCATTGAAGGGTGGGATCATGATCTTGTCAAAGAATTCAAGATCAAGAATTACATTTACTTCACTATGGCATTCTCAGTAATTGTGGAATTTATACAGCTCCAACTCAAGCCGTCGAAAGATCCAGTGAAGTTGCATAACCAACCTTCACTGAAGAAAGATGGTGAAGACGCCCACTAGCAAACGCGGCGAATTGCCAATAAATAGTAAAATGAAAGCCCCGACCAATTCGGGGCTTTTTTTATTTATGGCTCTTACTGAACTTAGCACCGCCAACGGTACTGTCCAACTTCCTGCATTTGTCCCAGACGGGACGCGCGGCGTCGTTCGCACACTTGATGCAAACGATCTCCGTGCAGTCAAGATTCAACAGGTGCAAATGAATGTGTATCACCTGATGCAATCCCCTGGTACAACCACAATTCAGGCCTTAGGTGGCTTGCATAAGATGAGTGGTTGGCATGGCCCCATCAGTACAGATTCAGGCGGATTTCAGGTCTATTCGCTCATCCGGCAGAATGCGAAATTTGGAACGTTGACAGACCAAGGCGCTATCTTCCGAATTGAAGGCCGCAAGTTCAAGCTAACCCCAGAAAAAAGCATTCAATTACAACTTGCTTACGGCGCAAATGTGTTGTTTTGCTTAGATGACTGTACCCATGTCAGTGACTCAATGGAAGAGCAGCGGAAATCTGTTGCGCGCTCCATTGCTTGGGCCAAACGCTGTCGCAAAGAATTCGAGCGCTTACAGGCCCAAAAGAATGCCAAACCAGCCAAACTTTATGCTGTCGTCCAAGGTGGCAACAGCGCAGAGTTACGCACCGAGTGCGCTGAATCATTATTAGAGATTGGCTTCGAAGGGTATGGGTATGGCGGTTGGCCCTTAGATGACGATGGCAATCTTGTGAGTGAAATGCTGCAGCTTACGCGTGACCTAATTCCAAGCGACTATGCTTTGCACGCCTTAGGGGTAGGACATCCAGCTAATGTTGCTGCTGCATCTCACATGGGATATACCCTCTTTGACAGCGTCATGCCAACCCGCGACGCTCGCCATGGACGGTTATATACCTTTACAAAAGATCCAAATGAAGCCACTCTGACTGGCAAAGACTGGTTCAAGTACATCTACTTAACCGACAAAAAGCATCTCAAGACAGCAACGCCAATCTCAGAATATTGTGACTGTCCAGTTTGCCAGACATACAGTTTGGGGTATGTGCATCACCTTTTCAAAATCAAAGATGCCCTAGCCCCCCGCTTTGCAACCTTGCACAACCTGCGCTTTATGACGCAGTTGATGGAAAACTTGCGTCGTGAACTACGTTAGTCCTGAGGCATTAGCAGCAACGATTACTGCTATTCAACAGAACAAGCAATACGCCACCATTGATGCGAATTTAGTCGAACGCATCGCACGTGAAGAGTTGGCCAAACGCACTAACAAAAAAGAAGTTGTCAAACATGCGCGTAGCCGGCTAAGACAAGCGGGCACAGCTTATTTCAAACGGCAAATCAACTATCAGCGGGCACTGGAACAGCTCCAAACAGCGACAGCATTAGACACGCAAAAAGCCGCTTGCCGTGACATCATGGCTTTGCATACATCTACAGCCGAAAGACTAGACATCCTAGATGATCTATTTGCCACGCTTAGCCAACATTTACCGCCAGCAACGTCCGTTTTAGATATTGCCTGCGGGCTAAATCCGCTTACTATTCCGTGGCAGTCTTTAGAAAAAGACGCAACGTACTATGCTGTCGATATCTTCGCTGACATGATGCAATTCTTGTCCAAGGCAATCCCTTTACTTGGGCGCACTGGACAGGCAACGGCAGCTAGCGTTATTCCTGACGTCCCCATCTCCACAGTTGATGTCGCTTACATTTTCAAAGCCATTTCTTGTCTTGAGCAACTTGATCCTAATGCCGGAGAACTGCTGTTGCATGGTCTCAATGCTAAGCATATTGTCGCAACATTCCCACTCCAAAGCTTAGGCGGACGCAAAAAAGGAATGCTAAATACCTATCAGGCGCGTATGGCAACGCTCACTCACGACCAACCTTGGACCGTCAAAGAGTTCATTTTTAACACCGAGTTGGTTTACATCATTGAGAAATAAGATGGCCGGAGCAAAAGAAGCAACACAAACCCGCGTCATCGAAAGCCTGTTGGGGTCCCGTAAATACGCGGCTACCGCGCCAGAAACTGTAACCGCTTTGGTCCGGCTAGAGGCCAGCAACCATAAGTCGGCAAAGGCGCTCGAAAAAGCGGTTCGTAAACATCTACACAACATTATGGCGCCCTATTTGGGTGATCCAGATTATCCGCAAGCAGCTATTCAACTCACGGAAGCATTCGCAGAGGGACAATCACAAGCGAATACATTGCTACTCGAATTCCTTAGCATGCATGAGTCAACCAAAGAACGCTTGCCCATTTTGACGCAATTCTTTGCCGACATCTTTGCAATTACCGGCGTTCCGAACACCGTCTTGGACTTAGCTTGTGCACTCAATCCGCTCGCTTTTCCGTGGATGGGCTTAGCAAATGACGCAACGGTCTATAGCTACGACATCCACACAGAACGCATCGATTTTTTGAACACATACTTTGCATTGCAAGGTATTCCGCAAGCAGCCAAGTTACAAGATCTCGCTTTAGAGCTGCCAACAGAGCAAGGTGATGTCGCGTTATTTCTCAAAGAATTACCGCGCTTTGAGCGGAACTATCAAAAGAAAGGGTGGCGCATGATTGATGCGCTAAATGTTAAGTGGGTCGTCATTTCATTTCCGACAGTCAGCTTGCACGGTGGTCGCTCTTTAGTCGAGCACTATCGTAATTATTTTGCTGAAAAAGCAGCTGCACGCAACTGGGAATACACCGAACTCATGTATCCAACTGAAATGGTATTTGTAGCAAAAAAATGAGCGCTGGCCGATTCTTTGTTTCTCCCGACATGATCCATAGCGATCACGTTAGCCTGGATGCTGACATTGTGCGCCAACTTCGAAGCGTCCTGCGCATGCAAGTTGGCGATACCTGCACCTTACTAGATGGCTCTGGATGGGAATATACAGTCAAGCTTACTGAGCTTAGCAAAACCAGTGGTACAGGTACCATTGTTGACCGTGCTGAAAACCCAAACGAACCAGCGTTACACCTCACTTTGCTTCAAGGGGTGCTGAAGAAAGACAAATTCGAATGGATTTTGCAAAAGGGAACAGAGTTAGGCGTGAGTGCTTTTACACCAGTGATTATGGAGCGCTCTATCCGCACGGAAGTCAAGCCAAAGCTCATGCAGCGCTGGCAGAAAATTGTGCGTGAGGCCGCTGAACAATGTCGGCGTGGCAAATTACCCATCATTCATACCCCAATTGATTTTGAAACAGCGTTGGAAACGCTCACAGATTTCGACACAACGCTCTTACCTTGGGTGCAAGAAAATAGCAAAACAATAGGCGATCTACAGCACCTTGGGACATCAGCAGCGATTCTAATTGGCCCCGAAGGCGGATTCGCGCTACATGAAGTGCAAGCAGCAATCGATAAAGGTGCGCAACCAATTACGCTTGGAAAGCGAATTCTGCGAGCAGAAACGGCGTCAATAGCAACATGCACATTGGCACTTGCCAAAGGAGGTGACCTTGGCTAACGAAATCGAACCCAGTACGTTGTATCTCGTTGCAACACCAATTGGAAACCTTGGTGACATTACATTACGCGCCTTAGATATTCTCAAAGGGGTCAACATTGTCGCTTGCGAAGACACTCGTACAACTGGCCGCTTATTCAAACATTTTGGAATTGAAACACCAAAAACACCATTTCATGAACACAACAAAGATCGTGCGGCAGAAAAGCTAGTTGCACGGCTCGAAAGTGGTGAAAGTGTTGCGTTAGTCAGTGATGCAGGCACACCCGGTATTTCTGACCCTGCTTATGTACTCGTCCGAGAAGTTGTTGCAGCCGGCTTCAATGTTACTTCTGCGCCCGGTCCAACTGCAGTTATCCCAGCCCTAATTCTGTCGGGCTTACCTGTCCATTCATTCACGTTCCGGGGCTTTCCGCCACGCAAACCAGGCAAACGCAAACGGTTCTTAGAAATTGATATAGCCAGTCCGCATACATTACTGTTCTACGAAAGCCCGCATCGAATTGTGGCATTTTTAGAAAATGCGCTAGAAGTCTATGGTGATCGATCTGCAGCGGTGATTTGCGAGATCACCAAGAAGTTTGAAACTGTTGAACGCGGGTTACTAAGTGAGTTGATCTCTTGGGCTACAGAAGATGCTGATCTCCGCGGTGAGTTTGTCGTGGTAATTGAAGGAAATATAGCTTAGTCAGAATCAAAAGCGCCATGGAAATCCATGGCGCTCTGTAAAGTTATGACTTAGACCGTTGCTGCAATTTGCTCGCCGTAACCGAGTAACTCTTCTACGTTGCTTGCTGACAACCCTTCAGAGTAAACCCGCAGAACAGGCTCCGTCCCTGATGGCCGAATGAGCAACCATGAGTCATTGTCCATCACATATTTGACGCCATCCACTGTCACCACATCAGCAACTTTCATCGAGCCAATGGCACTTGGGGCTTCATTCGACAGCCGCGCAACCATTTCCTTCTTGTTTACTGCTCGTGCCAAACGCATATCGCGCCGCTCATAGTGCATTGGCCCAAACTCTTTCAACAAATCTTCAATCAATTCATTGAATGGCATTTGGTAGTGCGCCAAAATTTCTAATAGCAGCAGTCCCATTAGCACGCCGTCACCTTCAGGAATATGCCCCTTGATGCTAATGCCACCTGACTCTTCGCCACCTAGCAAAACATCGCCTGACATCATATGGTCTGCAATGTAGTTGAAACCAACTGGGGTTTCGTAAATATCAAGGCCGTATTTAGCAGCTTGGCGATTGAGCATCCGCGTGCTGGACACGGTTTTGACAATCGAGCCACTTAATCCTTTCTCAGCTACCAAGTAGCGTACGGCAACCGCCATGATTTTATGTGGATCTACAAAGTGACCTTGATTATCCATTGCGCCAGTCCGATCAGCATCGCCGTCTGTAATCAGCGCAATGTCTGCCCCTGTGCTGCTAACAGCGCCCACCGTCGCATGTAGATATTTCATAATCGGCTCAGGATGAATGCCCCCAAACCCTGGATTCAAATCACTACGAATTTCATGCACTTCAACGCCAGTACCAGCCAAAGAACCCTTGATATGCCCCCGACCAGAGCCATACATTGCATCTGCAACGACATGCATCCGGCGCGGGTATTTTCCAATCACATCAAAGTCAATGAGCTGCTGTAAATGACTGTAATATGGCGGCACAGGATTGAATGGCACAATCAATCCCATTTGGATCGCACGTTCGTAATCCAACAAATTTGGGCCTTTTGCATTCAGTTCGTTTTTCTCAAGGAACCGTTCTACTTGCTTAGATTGACTTGGCAGAATGCTGCCTCCAAACGGCCCTTTGAGCTTGATCCCGTTATAACGAGGTGCGTTGTGAGACGCTGTTACCATCACAGCACCTGCAGCTTTGAGTTGTGTCACAGCATAAGAAATTGCTGGCGTTGGACAATCTGCATGTGCCAAATGCACTGTAATGCCGTTGGCCGCCAACACGCGCGCCACCTCTTTGGCATAAGCTCGTGACAGAAAACGGGTGTCATAGCCAATAACAAATTGATCTTGATTGCTATCTTTATATTTTTCAGTCAACCAAAGATCAGAATTAACTGCATCAGCGATCGCTTGCGCTAAGCGGCGAACATTTGTAAATGTAAAAGTGTCAGAGATGACGGCACGCCAGCCATCTGTTCCGAATTTGATGCTCATAAATGGTTAGTTTTGTAGAGTTTGTAATTCTGCCGCAATGGCAACCATGGCTTCCGCAGCCGTCGCCTCGCCGGCAAGAATTTTATTGACTTCTTTTGTAATGACTGGCCCTAGCTCTTGAAGAGGCTCTGGCGGTGGAAACGAAACCCCATTGAAATAGATTTGCCGTACTAAGGTAACTGGCGCTTGCTCAGGCCACACCTTCGAGGCACTCTCGCGTAATGGGATGAAACCGCTATCCAAAGCCCATGCACCCAGTTGCTCAGGCGCAAGCAGATAATTCAACAGCTCAGTTGCTCCAAGCTGTTTGTCTGGTGCTTCACTTACAACGGCATAGTGCCAAGTATCAACCAGTGCAGCGCTTGTACGCCCGGTCACTGTAGGCACTAACGTTGACCCTAAGTTCGTTACCTGATCATAGTTCGCAATAATTTGTTGCGTGTCAGTCACGTAGATACTTTCAGGGAACTCACGTTGGGCTTGCCAGACCGCTAATGGATCAGCATACGCCGTTGAAGACTGTGACACTAACCCAGCCAACGCTAACTCTTCAATACGCGTTAGCGTGAGTTCAAGCAATGCCATATCAATCGCATAAGGATCCTCAGCTGAGCCAATGACCCCGCCCGCAGTGTAATACATAGAGAACACCGTCAAGGCCTGATTGTCTGCCCCAGGGAACACAAACGATGTTTCATTTTCCACAAGATCATCAAGCTCAACAGGCCGGTAGTCAACCGCAACGCTGTCATACGCGCTGATATACGCTCGTCCTGCAAAAGGAATACCAACAATGGTTTCTTCATAGACAACGTCATTCATCAACGCTTCCATGACATCATTCGGCATCTCAAGATCCGCCAACAACTCTAGCGGCTGCAAACTACCATCGCGCGCAGCCAATTGCAGATTACGCGTTCCCAATGCAACTACATCCGGCAGATTATTTGGCGCTGCGGCCGCTGCATTACGCAGCGAATCAAGCATGCCTCCAGAGCCTGTTGCGCGTTTCACCCGCAATTCAACCGAATAAGCCGGATTCTGTGTTTCAAATGCTTCAATTTGTTGTAACAACAACGACTCATTGCTGGCATCTGGCATTTCAAATAATGCCGCATCTACCCAAATAAGGATTGGAATCGTTTGGTCAACTTCCGGCAAGACTTCCAGAGTAGGCACAACTAGCGTTTCAACAGCGTTTGGTTCCGCTGTTGTTGAAACTGGCTGGACGGGGTCTACTGTTGCAGGCGCAAAGGTAGAACATCCAGCAATGAAAAGGGCAATAAGGCTAAGGAGCAAATAACGCATAGCGGCGCGATTATAGCAGTCGCGTTCTTTAGATTGACAGTAACCAAGGCCAGATATACGATTGCAGCAATGAGCCAAGATTGGACTGTCATTGATTTGACAAATTACCTCAAAAATATACTTGAAACCGATTACCGCTTACAAGATGTGACCGTTTCTGGTGAGCTTTCCAATGTCTCGCGACCAAGGTCAGGGCATATTTACTTCACACTCAAAGATGCTAAGGCCACATTGCAATGTGTAATGTGGCGTTCGACTGCAGCCCGACTTGCCTATACCCCACGCGATGGCGACGAGGTCAAAGTTCACGGCAAAATTAGCGTTTATGCTGCAAGTGGACGCTATCAGTTGTATGCAGACCGCATGCAACTCGCCGGAGCAGGCAACTTATATTTAGAATTTGAAGCCCTCAAGCGTCGTTTAGCTGCCACTGGTCTCTTCGATGCTGAACGAAAGCGGCCACTGCCACAATTTCCAAGCAAAATTGCACTCGTAACATCACCGTCTGGTGCTGCTGTGCGGGATATGCTTAACGTGCTACAGCGGCGCTGGCCATTGGCCGAGGTCATACTTTCTCCAACCTTGGTGCAAGGTGATGCCGCAGCAAAGCAGATTATTCAAGCAATGCAACGTGCCAATGCAGAAAACCCAGATGTAATTTTGCTGGCACGTGGTGGCGGAGCAATTGAAGATCTTTGGTGTTTCAATGATGAACAGCTAGCACTAAGCATTGCCAACTCCCCCGCGCCAGTCATTAGCGGCGTCGGGCATGAAACTGACTTTACAATTGCAGACTTTGTCGCAGACCAACGGGCACCAACGCCATCTGCCGCAGCCGAGCTTGCCACGCCTAACCATCAGGACTTACGCTTAGCACTTGATCAGCAAGTAGAGTCCATGCAACGCATCTTAATAGATCAGCTTGAGCGCCGCCGCCTTGAACTTCGCAGCGAAGATGCACGTCTACAAGCATTTGCACCGCACCAACTGCTGGCCTATTCACGAGAGCAAGTAAACGAACTAAGCAGACGACTTAGCGCTGCGACAAATAACACAATCAAATTGGCGCGGCTAAATTTACAGCGTCATCACAACAATTTAGAAACACTTAGTCCAGTTCGCACCCTAGAACGTGGCTACGCAATTGTGCAGCGCACTTCGGACAACAGCATTATCCGAAATACAGCAGATGTTGAGGCAGCCGACACACTCGATATCCGACTAGCTGATGGTGCAATCCAAGTGACTGTTACAGACAAAAATAATTTATGACTTCTTCTACCGATACCTTAAGCTTTGAAGACGCACTCCGCGAGCTGGTAAGCATTGTTGAAAAATTGGAAGCGGGGCAACTGCCGCTCAACGAAAACATCACACTGTATGAGCGCGGCCAGAAGCTAACCACACACTGCAATCAGCTTTTAGATAATGCTGAAGTGCAAGTCCGCACCATTACCGACAACGACTC
The DNA here is from genome assembly GCA_020630225.1 of Anaerolineales bacterium. Taxonomy (GTDB): domain Bacteria; phylum Chloroflexota; class Anaerolineae; order Anaerolineales; family UBA6668; genus JAHDIM01. The sequence goes on from JAHDBS010000004.1 coordinate 22,942, forward strand.
AACGGATATAACAAACGACACTGATCTCAAGTTATTTTGATTCAAGATTTTCTTCTTATTTTTCAAAATCATGCTCTCATTGCAGCTCTTGCAGTTTGGGCAATGGCACAGTTCGTTAAGCCTTTTGTGGCCTTAGTCACTCAAGGTACATGGCAATGGCACTTGATGTTAAGTTCAGGAGGAATGCCAAGCTCACACTCAGCATTGGTTGCCGGGCTAGCATGGGCACTGGGCTTACAAGACGGATTTGCAAGCTCAAGCTTTGCGATTGGCACTGTGCTCGCTATGGTCGTGATTTACGACTCTACGGGTGTGCGACGCGCAGCCGGAGAACAAGCCCGGCTCTTAAATTTGATCGTTGTAGATGACTTGTTACGGGGAAAATTTCCGCAGCAGCAACGCTTGCGGGAAATGTTAGGCCATACGCCCAAGCAAGCGTTATCGGGAACGTTATTTGGAATTGGCGGCGCTTGGCTAGCATACTGGATCTTGCAACTCTACTTTTAGCCTGAACGACGCAATCGGCGCTGTACCATCCCTAGCACTTGCTGACCTTCAGGCATTCGGAGCAATAGCACCATTGCACCGAAAATAAGTGCCCCGACACCCATGCCAATTAAGCCATAGAAGCGTTGATCTACACCTATAAATAACAGCTGCAATCCCCATAGTCCAGCAGCCATTACGGCTGTTGCAATTCCGGTCTGGAATGCACCTGAGAACAGCTTAGAAAGCTGTAATCCTTCCAATTTAGGCCGCAATAGAACTAGCAAAACAATCATTTCTAAGGTTGTCGCAATGCTGTTCGCCAAGGCCAATGCCCCATGCGGCATCCAAGCGATCTGGTCAAATACGCGCACCAGCCCAATGCTAAGGACAACATTCAACAGCATAGTCGCCACACCAATCCCAACTGGCGTACGGGTATCTTGCAATGCGTAAAATGCGCGCGTCACAATTTCAACAACTCCGTGTGACACCAAGCCAACTGCATACCAAACTAATGCCCATGCCACCAAACGTGTTGAGGTCGCATCAAACTGACGATATTGAAAGAGCAACGCAATGATTGGCCGCCCTAGCATCACTAAGCCAACTGATGCTGGAATTGAAAGCAACAGCACTGAGCGTAAGCTCGCAACCAATGTCTGTCGCATCGCATCTTTATCATTCGCAGCGGCTTGTCGCGAAAACGTTGGAAACACTGCTGTAGCAATAGCCCTTGAAATAGCAGCCTGCGGGAATGTAAAAATCTGAAAGGCCATGCTTAATGCCGACAAACTACCCGTTGGCAGGCCAGTGGCAATAATTGTATTGACCCAAAAATTGATTTCCCAAACCGCTAAGCCCAACGTACGCGGCAACATCAGCCCAATAATATTGCGCAAATGAGGGTCACGAAAATTAATGCGTGGCCGTAGCTCAGGTTGATACTGGCGCAGCTTCGGTAATTGCAATAACAAATGCCCGAGTGCCCCAAGCACAACCCCCCAGGCCAAACCATCAATTCCAAAACTAGGGACTAAGTAAATCGCCCCGACAATAATGCCCACGTTATACGCAATCGGCGCAATTGCTGGCGCTAAGAAATGATCATGCGAGTGATGGATCCCCATAATCACACCACTTAGGCCAAAAATAACGGTACTAATCAGCATGATCCGCATGAGGCGAGCTGACATTGCAATCAATTCAGGCTCGGCTGCCCAACCAGGTGCCAAAATATTTGCGAGCAATGGCTCCGCTAATGCGCCTGCTAAAAATGCTACTGTTGCTAGCACCATCAGCAGCAAGTTGATGACATGCGACGCCGTTCGCCAAGCGTCTTTATGATCGTCTTTGGCAAGCAACTCTGTAAAGACAGGGATAAATGCAGACCCCAATGCACCACCAGCAATAATGTTGAAGAGTAGGTCTGGAACGCGGAAAGCCGCAAAATAAGCATCTAATGCAGCAGAGGTGCCAAAAGTGCGATTAATAATCATTTGGCGGACTAAGCCAATCAGGTTATTAACAACAAATGCAGCCATAACAAGCGAGGCTGCACGAAAAATAGCGTTTCCAGTTTTTGAGGTCGTCATCGCGGCGAGATTTTAGCACTCATCTGTGTTGTCAAAAAATTCGAAGGTGGGTTAAACGCCGAGAGCTGGACATATTTGTCCAGCTCTCTCAAAAGGAGGAGAAGAAGAGACTTTTGCTAAACATAAGATAACAAAACTCCTGCATATACGCAGCACTCCCAACCTACGCCAAACCTACGTCAAACACAATTCTCACAACATCGAAGGTTTACAAAATATGTAATACTGAAAATCCAAAATGAATGTGAATTTTCAGCGTAAAACACAAACTTTTTTCGCGAATTCAACAAAAAAAGACAATGGTCTTCAAATTCACGTTAGAAATGTATATTATGAAAAGGTAGAGTTCTGTTTACTCCCAACTTAGATGCCTACTTTTCTACGTCATTTTTATACAGCACTGACAACAGTGCCTAATACAACTAGCGATGAAATCACAACAAAGGATTCGCAACGCTGGGCGCTTTTTACAGCGGTAGCTGCCAGTATTGGTCTGCTTTTGGCAGGCATTGTCCTAAGTGACCTAATTTGGGTTGGCCTTGGCTCGCTTTGTGCCTTAATGGGACTGATCATTTGGAGAAAGCAACGTATTTGGTATAGCTATCTGAATACGCTCGTAATCCCCCTCATCATTGCTTACCGCTGGAAAGAATATACCTTTGCTAGTTCACTAGAGTTCTCTGCTGCCATTGGGTGGCTTCTCATTTCTAACTACATTGCGGCCGCATGGCTCTCTTTCAAGCACAATGCACTTATCACACTGATTCAAATTTCAGGGATTGTCATCTTGGGAGAGCTTAAGACTGACCCAAGCATCCCATTCGCAGAGCTCTACATCAATCCCATTTTGTTGTATTTGCTGGGGGCGATTCTCATCACTGTCCCTGTGTTTAGCTATCGACGCGCGCGGATGGAATATGACTCAACCTATGATCGCTTGCGTGAAAGTGAACAAGACTATCGACGTCTATTCGAGCAACTACCAATTGGGATTTATCGGTCCTCAGTTGATGGCAAGCAACTTCGTGCCAACCCCACCCTTGTCAAATTAAACGGATATGACACGGAAGCTGAAATGTTGCGTTCAGTCAATGACATTGCCAAAGAATGGTACATAGACCCAAAGCGACGCTCAGAATTCACAGCAGCCTTGGAGCAAGACGGCAAAGTCAGTGAATTCGAATCAGAAATTTTCCGGCATAAAACCCGAGAACGCATATGGATTAATGAATCTGCCTATCAGGTTTATGACGCCGATGGAAATACCCGCTTCTATGAAGGCACAGTCAAAGAAATTACAGACCGTAAGATTGCGCAGCAAGAAGTTGTTGATATCGCAACACAGCTACGGTTAATTACCAATAATATTCCGGCTTGGATTAGCCAAATTGATCGAAATTTCAATTTTGTTTTTGTCAATCAATTTTTTGAAACACGACTAGGTATAAAAGCAGAGGACCTGATTGGCAAACCAGTCTCGATTTGGTTTTCTGAACGCGAGTGGCGCTACTTAGAAAGGCGTTTTTCGCGCGCAATGAAAGGCGAAACTATTGAGATCGAAGGCATTTCAACCACGCCCACTGGAGAGCAAATTTATACAAAAAATACGCTCATTCCAAATATTCAAGACGGTGAAGTCGTAGGGTGTTTTTCGCTTGGCATTGACCTTACACATCAGCGCGAAATGGAAATGACATTGCAGCAAATGCGCAAAGTCGAAAGCTTAGGAATGGTTGCTGGCGGCGTTGCGCATGATTTTAACAATCTGTTGACCGGCATTATGGCGCAATCTTCAGTCGTGGCTTATAAGTTAGGCGACTCACACAGCGCTTCAAAAAATATTTCACGTGTGCTAGAAACATCACGCGCTGCAGAAAGACTTGTGAAGCAACTCTTAGCATATACAGGTGATGAATACCTTCAATTTGCTGAAGTTGATCTCAATGCACTAGTAGAAAAGACTCTGACGCTAATTGACCATGAACAACTGCAAGGGTCCGAGATTACTATTCAGCTAACGGAACCACTACGCACAATCCGTGCAGACGCAAGCAAAGTCGAGCAAATCTTAGTCAATCTCATCATCAATGGCGTACAAGCTATCGATCATAAAAGTGGTGAAATCCACATCGTAACACGTGCAGAATACATTGAAGGAAGTGACCCCGAATATACGCGGCTTACAGGTGAGCCGCTAGAGTCCGGTAATTATTGTGTTGTCACCGTAAAAGACAACGGAAAAGGTATTGCGCAAGATGCAATTCTGCAAATTTTTGACCCCTTTTACACTACAAAATTCTCTGGACATGGACTGGGACTAGCTGCCGTGCTCGGAAATGTGCGCGCACACCATGGTGGTATTAGCGTTAAGTCTACTGTTGGGCAAGGTACCTGCTTCAAACTGGCCTTCCCAACTTACTAATTTACTGCCCATAAAGTGGCCGAAATGACGCGCTTAAGTGAAGCCACGAATAAAGAAGAGAATACCCAATTAACTCTCAACGTTTGAGCTCTCAAACGTCCTTTATCATTTAAGAGAGCAAAGACCCGTTTAGAGACTCTCAAATGATCAACTTTAGTTACAAGATCGCTAATTTTTTACGCATCAAAGAATTAGACAACGCAGATGAAATGATGTTCATGCTGCGGATGTATATCACTTTGGCAGCTTTTCCGGCATCACTGTTAATGTTTGGAATTGCAACGCTTGAGCAAGATCTTGCGCTATATGGCTATGCATTTATTGTCTTCGGGATTTTTGCATTTGGCCGCACAAAATACTACCCCTATATGGCCTATGTCATCGGCGTTCTTGTGCCGGTTATGATGACCTACTATGCTGATCAGGATGTCCTCATTGGGCCACGCGATATTACTGGCTCTGTGATGTGGATGATCATCCCGATTTTCATTGCAGCTAGCTGGGTTTCTGCCAAAGGCACGCTAGCAGTAACGTTTATCCAGTTGGTTGGCATTTTCGTGTTTGTCTTCATTCGGGCATCAGACACACTTGAGATTACACCCGGGCTATTTATGCGCCCAGTTGGCTTCCTATTCTTAGGCGCGGCTGCCATCACGAGCCCTGTTTATGGCTATCGCAGCGTGCGCAAACGGCTTGAAACAGCACATGGTCAGCTTATCCAGAGTGACAAAGAGTTACGCCGTTTATTTGACAACCTTCCCATTGGGTTCTATCGCACCTCAGCACAAGGCTCCATCCTAAAAGCAAACCTTAGTGCTATCAAAATTACAGGGCACAACTCCGAAGCAGAGTTGATGGCCGATATCCAAACCGTAGAAAGCCAATGGTATGTTGATCCCAATCGACGTAAAGATTTTGTTACGCAAATGCAAACGCAAGGGTTTGTGAGCAATTTCGAATCGCCAGTGTACCAAGGTGAGGACATCATCTGGGTAAGCGAATCGGCATATCCAGTTTACAAAGACAATGGCGAGCTTGATTACTATGAAGGCGCTATTCAAGATATTACGAAGCGCAAGACTGCCGAAGCATCACTCAATCACACCCTAAGCCAGATGCAGCTCATTAATGACAATATTCCAGCTTGGATTGCTTATGTAGATGCTGACTACAAATTCCAATTTGCAAACCGCTTCTTTGAAGACCGCATTGGTGTGCCACAAGGCTGGATGATTGGCAAGCACGTTCGCGAATTTGTCGGTGAAGAATATTGGCAAAAAGCACAACCACAAGTCAAACGTCTTTTTGATGGTGAACCCATTGTGTTAGAAATCCCCGGGAAAACGCAAAGCGGCGACGACATTTTCACCAGAGTTACCCACGTGCCGCATATTGCGAGCAATGGTGAAATTCCAGGGTACTTTTTACTAGGATTAGATATTACCGACCAGCGTCAAGCCGAGCAAACCATTCGACAACTCCATAAAGTTGAAAGTTTAGGCATGGTCGCCGGTGGCGTTGCTCACGATTTCAACAATCTATTGACAGGCATTATGGCTCAGTCTTCCATTGCAGTGCGCAAATTAGGTGAAGGCCATCCTGTTGCAAAAAACGTTCAACGTGTTTTGAACGCTTCGCGCAGTGCAGAACGCTTGGTTAAACAACTACTCGCCTATTCTGGCGACGAACACCTGAACTGCAGTTCAGTCGAACTCAATGGTCTAATTGAAAAGAGCCTCCAGAACGTAAGCTTTTCAACTGGACAACTGATCAATGTTGAGACTGATCTTTCTAATCAGATCCCACGCATTTGGGCTGACGACACGAAAGTCGAACAGATCATGATCAACCTCATTACTAACAGTGCCCAAGCCATTGAAGAAACACACGGATTAATCAAAATCTCTACTGAGTTAGAGTACATTGCCGCTGGGGATAGTGCCTACGCCCGCTTGACTGGTGAAGCTTTAGCCGCTGGCGAATACGTCGTTTTGACAGTCTCAGACAATGGCTGTGGCATTTCAAAAGACAAGCTGCTCCAAATCTTTGACCCATTCTTCACAACAAAATTCTCTGGTCATGGACTGGGCCTTGCTGCTGTTCTGGGCACCATGCGTGCCCACTATGGTGGCATTAATGTCACGTCGACTGTTGACGTTGGCACCACTTTCTCTCTCGTTTTTCCTGTCAACCACCCTTTCGCTATTGATCAACATTTAGCGCCTGCTGAAGATCGCATTTTGGCTGTTGAAGCCTAACTTTTGACGATTTCCTTAACGTAATTGGCAACAATATTGAATTGATGTTGCCCAATGACAATTTTCGTGCCAGACGACAACTTAAGCTCAATAATTCCTAAAGACGCTTTGGTAAAAGTCCGTTTACTCTTATACTAGAAATTAACTTTACAGGCGAGGGTACATAGCGCCGTTGGTTCGTTTCTCAATTTGCTTACGAAATTTGATACAACTCCACGTTAATGAAATCAAACCATATTCAAACAAAGGGTATGGGTAAGCGTATTGGAAACTTTGGAACGTATTGACAATGATTAAGGAAATTGGGAAAACTGCCATACTAGGGATTGTGTGTTGCTTGGCAGTTGTTATGTTAACTGGGTTCAACACAACAAGTGTTGATTTTGTAACAAATTATGCTGAGAATGCGGGCTTCGAAAGAGGCTACTATCAGCACAACAACATCGCTGAAGTCACCGTACCAAACAAATGGAACATCTGGTACGCAGAAGAAGACACCCCAAAAGTCTACAAACAAGATGATCCCTGGCGGAAGCCTGAAACCGTTGTTTGGAACGGCACCTATCACCCTGAACCAGAACGCTCACTGTTTTGGCAAGATGGCAACTACACTTTCAAAGCATTTGGTGCTTGGAAGCCGATCTGGGTCAAATTATGGCAAAACAACGACAATGTTGTTGCAGGTCAACGTTACCGCTTCACTGTACCTGTCTATCCTGATCTCGTTGAAAGTTATGCTTGGGATGGCCGAAAAATTGTTTCAAAAGATCCAAGCTCAGGCGAACACCGTCTTATTGTGAGCGAAAATGGCCGCGTCATTGCTGACACTGGCTATATGAATGGTAATGAAGTTCCCTTCATGCAATGGACTGACTTGGAACTTGAATTTGTCCCTCAAACAGATAGTGTTCGCATACAAATTGAGTTTCGCGGCAAATGGGGGCTCATCAACAATGGCTGGTTTATTGATGGCATCAAGTTGAAAGCAATCCCTAATTTGCCAACAGAAACGCCAACCATAACACCTACGCCAACCCGCACACCTACCCCAACGGCAACACCTGAAGGCAGCAAGCAGTTGGACATGCAGCAAACTTTTATTCCAATTATTGACACTTACTCACGCCGCTAACGAACAAACCAAACGGTTACAAAAGTTAAGAGTTCGCTAAAATCATGACGCAGAGCGTCAAAACTTTGGCATAATGTAAATGTGAAAATTCGAGAACGTGTTGCGAGTGAAACTTCTGACTATGTTGTGCTTCTGCATGGCTTCAATGACACGCATAGACACATGCTGTTATTTGAAAAGCGGCTCAACAGTCAGGGATATCACGTCCTCAACATTGATTACCCCTCACATCAACTAACCATTGAGCGTACGGCGCAAGAAGTTGCGGCCATTCTTGACCAGAAAATTGACCGCACAAGACCAGTTCATTTTGTGACGCATTCAATGGGCGGCGTTGTAACGCGCTGTTTGCTAGAGCGTCATCCGCAACCAAATTTAGGCCGTGTTGTCATGATGAGCCCCCCACACCATGGGTCAGAGTGGGCCGATCTGGCTAGCAAAATCAACATTCCAGACCAGCTTCGCAGTAAGCCACTCAAAGAAATTCGGACATCACCAGACAGCTTTGTACATCAGCTGGGTGAAATCGATTATGAACTTGGCATTATTGGCGCAAACCGCCATTTTGGAACGCTGACATCACCTGTGTTTTCTGGCGAAAACGATGGTGTCGTTTCAATTGATAGTATGAAGGTCAACGGAATGAAAGACTTCATCGTGCTGCGCAAATTGCATGTCACCATGGTTTTTAGTCCCAAAGTAATTAAGCAAACCACCCACTTCCTACAGCACGGACAGTTTGATCATCCTACTGCGGCGATGCTGTAGCAAAGGTGTGGACTAGTGCCGAGACAGTCTGAAAACTGACTGCAACGGACTCCTCAATTTGCGGTGCATAACCGCCACCCATTGTGACCACCATTGGCAATTGACGCTGTTGGCACATCCGAATCACCATTTCATCCCGTGCCGCTAAGCCATCCATAGACAAAGAGAGCTTCCCTAAGCGATCATTTTCATAAGGATCAGCACCAGCAATCCACAAGACGATATGTGGTGAAAACTCTGCAAATACTTGATTTAAACCACCCTGCAATGCGCCAAGGTAGGCCATATCTCCAGTGCCGGTGGGTAAGCCAATATCTAAATTGCTTGGCACCTTTCGAAAGGGAAAGTTTTTCTCACCGTGAATGGAGAAGGTGTAAATAGTCGAGTCGTTTTGGGTAATCGCCGCCGTGCCGTTTCCTTGATGCACGTCTGTGTCAATCACGAGTACATTGCGCACACGTCCTTCTGCCTGCAACGCTCTAGCTGCAATGACACTGTCATTGAAAACGCAAAATCCACCGCCTTTCTCAGCAGAAGCGTGATGCGTGCCGCTTGCTAAGCTAACGCCTACACCATCATCCAAGGCTGAGAACGCCGCCGCAACGGTCGCTCCAGCTGAACGCCGTGCGCGCTCAACGTATGCCAACGACCAAGGTAGACCAATTTCACGTACTTCACGGTCTGTCAGCTTACCAGTCCGAAAACGCTCTACATATCCAGCGCTATGCGCACGTAGCAGTTCTTCATCCGTGACGGCTGGCGCTGGTAGCAGTTCAAAGTCATATTGCGGCTGCAATTGCATGACGCGTTCGCGCAGCAAACGGTACTTCTCATATGGAAAGCGGTGATTGTCTGGCAATGGGTAATGCCACTTGTCACTGTAAAAAATCTTCACAAATCAGGTCTTTGACGGGCTAAGCGTTGCCCAAACGGCAGTTCAAATCAATGGCAATTTCAGCATCGACGTCTAAAATTGTATCCAGTTTCATTAACGCAACCAAATCGAGATTTCCCTATGCCTGCAGCAGACCAAGGTGTCAAGAAAAGTAAAAATCGTTACAGCCTAATTCCGCGCACGTTGAATTTCATTACGCACGGTGATGACATTTTGATGATCAAAGGTGCCCCCAACAAAAAGCTGTGGGCCAATAAATACAACGGCGTTGGCGGACACGTAGAAGCCCGTGAGGACATTGCATCCAGCGCTAAGCGTGAAATCCTAGAAGAGACAGGCCTAACTGTTACAAATCCTGAGCTTTGCGGCGTTGTCAATATCTCAACTGGCGAGCAACAAGGCATTGTGATGTTTGTGTTTCGCGCAGCAGCAGCAACGCGGGAAGTCATTGCGTCAGATGAAGGCGGGCTCGAATGGATCCCCATTGCAGACATTGCTTCTTATCCGTTAGTTGAAGACTTACAAACCATCGTCCCTAAAGCTCTCGAAGCAGACCGCCCAACCCGTCCGTTTTCAGCGTTATATACCTACAATGATGCTGATGAGCTCGTCATCACCTTTGGAGTTGAGTAGGCATCGGCGCAGTTTACCCATTCCTCGTTAGTTCTGACGCTACAGACGCAATGCAATGCGGCCCTAAAGCCGCTACCCTCGCACAGCTTCGCCAACATCGGTTTAACGTTCCAGCGGGATTTGTTATCCCTTGGACGCAAGTTAGCCAAATTGACACGACTGTCTTGGCAAATTCATTTGACCGTCTGACACCACCTGTTGCAGTTCGGTCAAGCGCCTTAGGAGAAGATTCAGCTGACGCCTCCTTTGCGGGCATTCAAGAAACCGTTCTTCACGTAAACACTTTCACAGAGCTCCAGCAAGCCATTAAGACTGTCGTCACAGCAGCAGCCTCTGACCGAGCACAGTTTTATCAAGCCGATATTGCCCCACAAATAGCCGTCTTAGTTCAAGAGCAAGTTGCAGCTACCGTTGCTGGAGCTGGGTTTACCAAAAATCCACAAACAGGCGCTGATGAACTGCTAATCGAAGCGATTGCTGGCATTGGCGATGCACTTATGTCTGGTACAACAACGCCACAACAGTGGCGCTTCAACGCAGATCTAGTCGCCATCACGACACCAGTAGAGCCGTTACTAACAACAAAAGAGCTGCAACGCTTACTCGTTTTACTACAGACAATTGCAATGCATCTGGGCTCACCCCAAGACATTGAATGGGCTTGGGATGGAAAGCAGTTCAGGGTCTTACAGTCCCGCCCTATTACGACTAGCGGCAATTGGTTTACCAACACACATCCAAATGACAACCAACTCTGGACAAGCGCGTTTCTCAATGAGCGGCTAACCCAACCCGTGTCGCCGCTAGGCTGGACATTAGTCGCACGGCACTTAGAAACGCTGGCGTTTAGCGCCCCGCTGCGCTTGTTAAATGCTAGCTTCTCACCCAACACGCCTTTACTGAAACTCTATCGGGGGCACCCATACAGTCGGGTTGCGGCATGGGGACGCATTTATAAACTCTTCCCCAATTGGCTTTTACCCGCCGACGCCAGTCGTTTTTTCCCCAATAACGATGCCGCATTACGCTACGAAGAACCTGTTCCAAAATTAAGGCTCTCCTTACTGGGTAACGCAATAACCACATTACGTGAAAATTTTGGCGCGGCATCCCCGCTGCATAACCCGCGGCATTGGCAACGTTTTACAACGCAATTAGAGAAAGACTTAGCGCACCTTCAAGAGCAATGGCAGCAAGACCAGTCTCTTGAAATAATTCATCATCTGGTCAAAGAAACGGATGCGCTCACTGCGGAACTTTTGGAGTATCACCGCTGGAGTTTGTTATATGCAGATGTCTTTTGGGGCCTAGCCAACGCCTTAGGCGGCACAAAGCACCTCCAAGCGCCAGCAACCATCACCGCGCAGCTCAATCACGACCTCATTGCGCTTGCCAACGCATTAGATGGCTCACGATTGTCCATGCAAGACGATGTTGCGCTGGATGCTTTTCTTGCTAAGTATGGGCATCGTTTTTATTCACTGGATATTTTTGACCCCAACTGGGCGGCTGACCGTGCTGGATTTCGCCAACTACTAAAAACCCTACGTGGCAGCACTAGTCCTCAGAAATCGTCTAAACAACCTTGGCGTCCAATTCTGCGGCTTACTTATCGCTACTTACAACTGCGAGAAGACCAACGCTTTCACTGGCAAAAAATAATGGCGTTTCAGCGCACCTTGTTTGTCTGGTTAGGCGACTACTTGCAAACCCAAGGTGTTCTAGAAGAAGCTAAGCATGTTTTCGGTCTAACATGGGAAGACATTCAGCGGATACTCGCAACGGACGCACCTTCACCAGCTTTAGGAAAGGTGGCAGCTACCCGTTATTTACAATTGCAGCAATTGCGCCAAGAATACAAACTGGCACCTAGTCAACACTATCCAGACGTTTTACGTGGCAACACGCCACAAACGCTAAAGACACATCAATTATCAGGTCGCGGCGTCAGTAATGGCTTAGTCCAAGGGCCAGCACGCATCATTCAACATCCCAGCGACTTCTCACGCTTGAATGAAGGTGATATTCTAATAACGGAAAGCCCTGACCCTGGCTGGACACCCGTTTTCAATCGAATTGCAGGCCTAGTAACTGCACGTGGCGGACAGCTCTCTCATGGAGCCGTCTTAGCCCGCGAATATGGGCTACCAGCGGTGTTTGGTGTTCCTAATGTCACGCAGCAATTACAAGAGCATGACATCATTCGCATCGATGGCACCACAGGGCAAATAACACGCGTATCAACATCTAAGACCGCATGAACACCAGACAAAAACTCTCACTCCTTGGTCTCGCAGCCGCCGCAATTGTGGCAATGATGCTGCTGGCCTCTTCTTTGGAGAAAACAGAGTTAGCAACTGCGCAAGTCTTATATTTCAAACAAGTCACACCCACGCCTGTTCCACGCGGTGACACCTTTAGTGAATTTGGTGACTATCAGCCTTACAACGACAATTGGTGGCCGCTAGCAGTCATTGTCACCATATTGGTCATCATGGTCATTTGGGACGAACGCACTCGTTCTGGCGCAATTGCGAGCCTCATTGCAGTTGGCATTATTTACCTGATATGGATTGTGGTCCAGCTGTTTGCGCGTCCGCCGGATTCAGACGACACTGAAGTGCTGCCAATGGAACGCTTAGAAGAGCTCATCTCGCGTATTCCAAGAGAAATCCCACCGGTCCCAGACTGGTTGGTCATCGCAATCAGTATCGGCTTAGTCGCTGTCCTGAGTGGTGTTGCCTACTTTCTCTACCGTCGTTTCTCAACACCAGCTGAGCCAGACATTCGTGGCAAACTGGCACGCGACTTGCAATTTAGCATTGATGCACTTGAAGCAGGCGCCGACTACCGAGATACAGTTACCGCTTGCTATGAAACACTTTTGCGAACGCTCAGTGAAGATCGCGGCATCAGTCGAAAGCAATATTTGACCCCAAGTGAGTTCTCACAGCAGCTCACTGAGTTTGGTGTCCCCGCAGCACAAATTAGCACGCTGACAGGCTTATTTGAAAGCGCACGCTACAGCGAACGCGAACCAGACAATACACAGCTGAAATCGGCGCAAGCATGCTTACAATCGATCTTAGACTGGCTAAAAACGTCAAATAGTAGCGCGTCTCAAACCGCCTAAAACACACCAAATTCAAACGTCTGACCATTGGATATTCAATGGCGGCTATGTTATAAACAGACCACATGACTCTCAACGGAAAAGGACTTTACATTTGGAACGTTGCCAACTGCGAAGGCGGCAATCCTGAGGCAATTGCGAACAAAGCCCAACAGGCTGGTCTGACGCATGTGTTGATCAAAGTTGCCGACCATCGCTCGCCGCACAATATTGTGAACGGGCGTGACTTGGCACAAGAAACCGTCAACGCCTTGCGCAATCGCCGCATCCAAGCATGGGGCTGGCAATATGTATATGGTGATGATCCGGCTGGTGAAGCCCGCATTGCCGTTGAACGCACCCGCGCCTTACGTCTAGACGGCTTTGTTGTAGATGCTGAGCGCGAATATAAGCGTAAATATACTGCCGCGCGTCAATATATGGCCGCGCTGCGCAACGGGCTACCTAACACGCCGATTGCGCTAAGTTCTTACCGTTACCCTAGCTACCATCGTGAGCTGCCGTGGGCCGCATTTCTTGAAAAATGTGACTACAACATGCCGCAGGTCTATTGGGAAATGGCCCATAATCCTGACAAGCAACTTAAACGGACTGTCGCTGAGTTTTCAGACACGCGCTTAGTCGGCTTCCGCCGCCCAATTATTCCAACTGGGGCAGCTTACGGTCATGGCGCATGGGTACCGACGCCTGCTGACATTACGTTGTTTATGAAAACATCAGTGGAGTTAGGTCAGGCCGCTGCCAATTTATATTCATGGGACTGGTCAACCAGCCCAGGTAATCATCATCTGTTTGATGCAATTGCCAACTTCAACTGGCCCGGGTCACCACCGTCAGGCGGCACGCCTGTCACGCCTACCCCACCGCCAACAACAGACCCTGAAGTTGAGCCGTTAGACCCAATTGACGTCAACGACCCAGGTGACCCTGGAGACTCTGAATTCAACGTCAACACACTGTTAGGCCGCATGCTAACAGCGCTAAACAGTTCAGACATTGAAAGCCTCATTGCGCTCTATCATGCCAATGCGGGGCACGTAAACTTCAAACGAATTGTGATTGGTCACAATTCATTACGGGAGTGGTACAACCAACTCCTTTTCCAAGACTTGCCAAATGCAACGTTCAATATTGGTAAACCAAGCGGCAATGGCCGCTCATGGACATACCGCTGGACAGCAAATAGCCCTGCTGGTCAGGTACGCAATGGAGAAGACACCATCGGAATTCGTGATGGTCTCATCCAGTACCACTACACCAGCTTCATGAAGACTTAGTTGCCCCTCAATTTGACATTCGTCGTAAGCCGACGTTGCGTTTGAGCCTTTTCATGCGTAACGTCGGCTTATTTTTTTGCAATGCGTCGCCCAATAACAGTCCAGAAATTCAAATATAACGGTACGCTGCGCTCCGCATGGCAAGGAGAGCTTTTAGAGTCCCCCCATGAAAAATGGACGCTCGTATTACATCATCCCGAGCGGCATGTGAAGCAACAAAATGGGAAGCGACAAGCCCATGACCGAGTGTTTATCCACGGATTTCATCATAGCAAGCCGCTAGCCGTGCTTATTGAGTACAACAAAGATCTCTCCGTCCGAGAAATCAAGTGTGATGCCGCTTTACCTGCAAAAATTGGGTCCAAGAAAATCAGCTTTGTAGATTTAGACCTAGACCTGATTGTGTCACGCAAATTGAACTATCACGTACGAGACCAAGTCGCCTTTGCCAAGCGCGTCATCCGCTGGGGATACCCCATGAAAGTACGAAGGCAGGCATATGCAGGCATCAAGCAAGCGAAGACGCTGGTGCGCAAAGAAAAATTCCCCTTCAAAAAACCACTATATCCAAAACTGAAATTAGATATCTAGACAAGCCGCGCGTAAAACAACAATTGATGAAATGTTGAACTGATGCCCGGTTAATGCGGAGATCTCTTATTAATCAGCCTCTTTTCCTATGCTCAAAACAGAACATACATGCTAATATTGTGAGCATCACACATTTCAACGGGGAGGTTGACAATGAAATACACAACAGAAATCACAATTGATTTACCACGCGACCGCATGATCGAAATTTTTGACAATCCGGACAACATGCAAAAATGGATGGAAGGACTGCAAGAGTGGGAAAACATTAGCGGCGAACCGGGCACACCTGGGGCGCAAATGCGAATGAAGTTCTTGCAAGGCAAACGCGAAATCGATATGGTGGAAACCATTGTCGCCCGCAACATGCCAGATGAATTTCGCGTCATTTATGAAGCACAAGGCGTCAAAAATTGGGCAAATAATTACTTCACAGTACAAGGGCCAAATAAAACGCGCTGGAAAGCTGAGCATGAATTCAAGTTCGGCGGCTTTATGCGTCTAATGTCATTCTTCATGCCAACATCAATGTTCAAAAAGCAAACGCTCAAGAACATGAATGACTTTAAGGCCTTTGCTGAGAGCCAATAAGGCAGCAACCTACCGCAAAACGCAATACAATTAAACAAAACGCAGAGAATCCTCACCCTTCTCTGCGTTTTTTTGATTATGAAATTTGCACTTGCGATTACCGTCAACCTTCCCCGTGAACGCGTCTTAGAGCTTTTTGACGATCACGACAATGTCACCAAATGGCAGCCAAATTTAGTCAGTCGAGAATTATTAGAGGGGAAGCTTGGCTATCCCGGCTGTAAAACCCGCATGATTTTCAATACCCTTGGTCAACGGATTGAAATGATGGAGACTGTTACCGCTCGTAATTTGCCAGATGAGTTCCGTGCGGAATATGCCTCTAACGGTGTCCTCAACACAGCCCGCAACCTCTTCATTGCAGAAACACCTGACACTACGCGCTGGATTTCAGAAAATGTATTTACGTTTAGTGG
>JAHDBS010000225.1:0-4876 GCA_020630225.1 Anaerolineales bacterium
TTGCATCGCACCCATGCTGCCCATGCCGCGATATTCTTTGAACAAGCGGCCTTCGAACAATACTTCTTCACCAGGCGATTCTTTGAGGCCAGCTAACAAACTCCCCAGCATGACCATGTGGGCACCACCAGCAAGCGCTTTGACAATTTCGCCGCTGTATTTGATGCCACCATCAGCAATGGTTGGAATTCCTGTACCTTTGGCTGCCTGTGCACATTCATAAATTGCGCTCATTTGCGGCATACCAGCCCCGGCAACAATGCGAGTGGTACAGATTGACCCTGCCCCAACACCAACTTTGACACCATCAGCGCCAGCTTCGATAAGGGCTAGTGTACCCGCCTTCGTCACAACGTTACCCGCCAAAATCGGCAAGTTGGGATAGCGCTTCTTGATGCGCTTGATCGTCTCTACTACGCCTTTTGAGTGCCCGTGGGCCGTGTCGATGGCCACAACATCTACATCTTCTTCAATAAGTGCGGCCACGCGGTCATCAACGTCTGGACCAACGCCAATTGCTGCGCCAGCGAGCAAACGGCCACTGCTGTCTAGCGACGCATTTGGGTAATCACGGCGTTTTTGAATATCTTTGACCGTAATGAGCCCTTTGAGATTGCCGTACGCATCTGTCAACAAAAGCTTTTCAATCCGATGCTTTTGCAACAAGACCACGGCTTCATCGAGCGTTGTGCCGACTGGAGCCGTGACCAGATTGTCTCTCGTCATGAATTCAGTCACAGGTCGATGATATTCGGACTGCTCTACAAACCGAACGTCTCGGTTGGTAAGAATACCAACCAAAGCATTATTGTCAGGGTCAACAATGGGAACGCCACTGATGCGATAGTGTGCCATCAGATTTTCGGCGTCTTGTAGCGTTGCCGTTGGCGGCAACGTAATAGGATCCACGATCATGCCCGATTCAGAGCGCTTGACCATTTCAACCTGCGCGGCTTGCTCTTCAATAGGCATATTCCGATGAATAATCCCTAAACCACCTTCACGTGCTAGCGCAATTGCTAGCCGCCCCTCGGTAACCGTATCCATTGCAGCTGACAGAATTGGCACATTGAGTGTAATGTCTGGCGTAAGCGCAACGCTGATATCGACTTGATCAGGTAATACTTCGGTGTAGTCAGGAACCACTAAGACATCGTCAAATGTCAGGGCGGTATCGCCATTGAAGAGGGCGTGGTTAATATCCATAGGGGTGAAATTTTCTCGCTTGGCTGAATAAAAATTTCGTCAAAGTTTATCACTGCCAAGATGAAAGTTATAGCGTTGGAGGTGACAGGAGGGAAAGGGTGTTGTTTGGGCAGAGTGAATGAGGTTATTTAGCCTTACCACTCAAAGTGCTCTAGCACGTTACATAAATTCATAGGCAACCTCTGAGCACTTTGAGTGATAGATGAAGAATTTATCCGCCAAACAACATTTCAACCGCAGGCTTCGGCGTTAGGTCATTTCGCCAGAGCCCAAAATGATGTTCAAAGTTTTCTGGAAAGCCTTTGTCTGGAGTGAAATCAAATGCAGTCCAAGCTAGCCAACCAAGTTGATTATTATTTTGCGACACATCCCACGCTTCTTTCAAAAGCTGCGCTTGCAACGCTTCGTCACGCGCATCAAATGGGGCTGCTGCAAAACTGTGATAACCAACTTCTTGTAGCAACAATGGTTTTGACGCACGGCTGGCATAGTCTGAGAAGCGTTCTTGCAATTTGCCAGCATCTTCCCAGTGATGGAAAGACAGGAAATCGACATAGGGTTCCGTGACTAATGGATCGCCCCACCACCCTGCTGTCACCAAATGGTGAGGGTCATGTTCACGCACCAAGGCCGTAATATGTTCTAGCCACACCATGACTTCATCGACTGTGAATTCTGGGTCTAAATTTGGATGCGCGCCGTAGTCAATGTCACCTTCATTGCGAACATCCCAAGCGAGAATAGCGCTGCGGTTACGATAGCGCCGCACAATATAAATGGTCTGATTGTCATAATGCGCCCAATCTGTATAAAGCGGACGGAACGTTTTATCAGGCAAGTCATTCAAGGTCACAATCAATTTGATGCCATGCTGGTCTGCCAAGTCAAAAATCAGATCAACAAGCGCAAAGGTGTCTTCATTTGGAATAGCGTCTTCTGGGCGACATTGGAACAAGACTTCATAGCGTAAGAAGATGCGAATCGCGCTAAACCCAGCAGCATCCATCACCGCGAATTCTTCGCGGATTTGTGCCTCGTCACCTTCAGCCAGAAAACGATACCAGGGTGCATTGCGCGGGTAATAGTTCGCGCCCCACACTGCAAATGGCTGCCCACCGATATTCAACTTATTGTCTTGCATTTGGACAAAGGTTGCTGGATCAGCCGGTTCTGCTGGAGCTGGATCAGGCAATGGAGCTTGGTCCGTATTACAAGCAACCGGCGTTGGCGCGGGGAGTTGCTCAAGACGCTTTAGGGCTTTTAGCGCTTCGCGACGTGTGCCATCAATTTGGAATGCCAGTAAGTATTGCTGGGTAGCATCCGGTACATTGCCGTTTGCTTCTAGCTCCGTGCCATAGGTGTACAACGCCGCATATTTTTTGCTTTCAAGCGGCTCTTCGCCACAGGTGACACCTTTGCTAATTAGTGAATCCAGAACCTGAATTGTGTCAGGCCAGTTTCCCCAAGTTGTATTGAGGTCATCACACGTTGTTTCTGCAATTACAACTGGCGTATTGGTGGGCGGCGCGACAGTATTGGTTGCAACTGCCATTGCGGGAGCAGGCAGTTCTGTAGGTGAAGCTTGCTCTGTTGAATTGCCACTGCAAGCAGCAATAGTCACAGCGAGCAAGAGCATTACAAAATATTTTTTCATTCTAAGTAGTTGTGTAAATAAAAAAGTTACGAGAATGAGCTGCAACTTACACTAAAAACTTCCAGTCTAAATTTGCATTACTCAGTCTCGTAACTTGTAAGAGTTATCTCAACAGAATTATAAAATCAGCACGTGTTATCCGCGTGAGCGCTCCATCAGCACCATCATAATGATCGCTAAGATTGTGCGAATTTCAGAGGCGTCTTTGATATCAACCACTTCTTCGATTGTAAATTCGCTTTCAAACAATGCTGGTTTCTTTTTGATGCTCACCACAACTGTGCCATCATTGCGCTTGACAGAGTATGTGGGATTGAAAAAGAACCCCGAGAAAATACCCACAATCGGGATTTCACCAAACAGCGCATCCATCACTTTGACAAATCCATTGTCTTCTTCAATGTGCAGAACTGGCGTGTTCCCTTCGAAAATATCGTAACGGGCTTTGAAAATAGAACGCATCCCTTGTCTTTTGACAGACCCAAGATGATTTCCAGCTGTGTCACGAAAATGATATTGCGCCGAGAAATCAATCACGCGATCTGCACCAATGGTATATAGCTCTTGCGAACGGGTGTTGTCGCTAAACACCTGAATTGCTTCTTTGAGCTTCATCAGTTTTTGGCGCACATACATCAATTGTTGACCACTAGAATCGGTTACTGTGATTTGTGGGGCAAGTGCGATTTTTTTGAAAGAAAGTTTGAGGGGGAAGTTGTACACGATGTGCCTCCTGTGTGAATCGTGTTGCGGATAGCAATATCTTTATTGTGGCACAAAAATCGTATTTTTCAGCGCTTATTTAGCACAATAGTATTGATTAGATTGCTAAAGAGTGGGTTATGGCATTGGTTCACGAGAGCTTGTTAGCACAATAACAATACTCACAAAGGCTAGCGCCATACTTGCCCACATCACACGTTCAAATCCATCTAAGAAGGTCGTATCAATTAGATTTTGAATACTTGTTTGCAGTGCAGCGTCTAGTGTCGTGGGAATTCGTAGACCTGCTAATTCGCGCGCATTTTGCATCAACGTTGACTGCGCAGCGTTCGGAATAGCGAGTTGCGTTAGACCAGCATCTAGATTGCGTCCAAAGTATGTCACGATCCAAGCCCCAAAAATCGCAACAGCCAACATATTTGCCAAGCGTGATGCAGCATTGTTGACGCCTGACGCAATCCCAGCAAATTCGTCTGCAAGAGAGCCCATTGCCGAACGCGTCAATGGCGCAATCATGATGCCAAGCCCAGTCCCATAAATCAGAATGATAGGCACTAACTCAAGCCAATAGCGTTCAACCATGCGTGCGCGTCCAATCAGGAAAAAGGCCAGTGCGCTTACCGCCATCCCTGCAACAATCGGCCAAACTGTCCCAATTCTGTCTGCGATGCGTCCTGAAAACTGCGACAGGATCATGATTAGAATGCTAATTGGTAGCGTTGTGAGCCCCGACCAAACTGCGCTGTAGCCAAGTACTTGTTGTAAATACAGCGGCATGAAGAAAAAAAAGGCACCCAAACCCATGTAGTACAACATGGTCACGAGATTGATACTGACAAAATTACGATTGCGTAACACGTGCGGCGGAATTAACGGATGCGCCGTATTGAACTGTCGCCAGAGAAATAGCAAAAGCGCAATCACACCCACTGACAATAACGTCATAATGATTGGTGTTGTCCAGCCTAAGCGCCCGCCTTCAATCAGGCCAAACAGCAAACCGCCGAATCCAACTAGCAAGATCAGAATGCTTTGCCAATCAAGCGGTGTGTCTGTGTTGGATCCATACGACTCGGGCACTTGAGTCTTCGCGAAGTAGACCCCTATCAAGACAAACGGCACATTGATGAAAAATATCCCACGCCAAGACACATAATCCACTAGCACCCCACTAAGCAAAGGTCCCAGCGCAATAATGCTCGAAGTCATGCTGGACCACAGCCCAATCATCCTGCCCCTTTCTTGCGGTTCAGAATTGGCATTGATCAACGCCAGCCCAACCGGCACCTGCAG
>JAHDBS010000225.1:4976-7309 GCA_020630225.1 Anaerolineales bacterium
CCTGTGCCAAGGGTCGCAACGATGAGTGCAGCGCGGGTAGCGGAAGACATAGGAAGATGTAATGCGTAAGGGGTAACCGCGCTTTAAGTGTCTTAGCAGCTAAGAAAGCTGCCGCGCGCCGCGCCCCTTACCGCTTACAAATTAGACCGTAAGCCCGCCATCAACCATGTACACGCCACCGGTACAGTATGAAGACGCATCTGATGCTAAGAACACAGCTAACCCAGCCACTTCGTCTGGGTCCGCAATGCGGCTCATCGGGATTTCCTGATTGAGATGCGCCATGATGTGCTCATTTTGCCAAAGTGCTGCACTAAACTTAGTTTTGATGAAGCCAGGTGCAATGGCATTGACGCGAACACCTTCGGTTGCCCATTCTTTGGCCTGCATTTTGCTCAGGTTGATGAGAGCTGCTTTACTAACGCTGTAAATCCCAATGCCTTGTTCTGGGCTAATACCGCCAACTGAACTAATGTTGATCACAGATCCATTGCCACGCGCACTCATACTTGGATAAGCCCGTTTGGCAAGTTCAAAAGGCCCTTTGACATTGATATCCATAATCTTGTCAAAGGCGGCTTCTTCTACATTATTAGACGGCCCAAAAGCAGGGTTAGCCGCTGCGTTATTGATGACAATATCAATGCCACCGTAACGCGCAATGGTTTTATCCACTAAGCTTTGGATCTGGTCTAAGTCACCCATGTGACATGCGATTCCAGTCGCTTCCCAGCCATTCTCCTTATAAGCCGCCGCAACTGCATCCACAGCGTCTTGTTTGCGACTACTCACCACCACGCTAGCGCCATGCTCGGCAAGGCCGCGTGCCATTGCTTCGCCAATCCCTTTACTCGCACCAGTCACAATAGCCACACGGCCAGTTAAGTCAAATTTTGCTTTGATTGAGTTCATCATTAGATCCCTAAATCTCTTGGATTATTTCCAGCCAGAATATCTTTACCCCGGATTGCAATCGCGGGAATGAAGTCTTCATGAGTCAAAATGTAAAACTTTTTCTCACGAATAGCGTCGAATGTCGCAGCAGCTACTTCTTCAGCAGTTTTGCCCGTTTTGTCAATTAGGCTTTGCATTTTCTTCAGGTGCCCAATTTCAACTGGTCCAACTTTGATCTCTTCCGGGGCATTCTGCATTTCGTCAGGACGAATACGATCAGAGGATGTGATTTGAGTTTTGGTCCATGCTGGACACAGCACGCTCGCACTGAGGTGGTCATGCCCATATAAAGCAAACTCATGCTGAAGCACTTCACTAAGAATGACAACAGCATGCTTTGAAACACGGTAGATTGCCATCCCATGGCCTGACACTAATCCTGCTATGGATGCAGTGTTGATGACATGGCCTTCTTCACCACTGTTAATCATACGCGGCACAAAAGCACGGATACCGTTGACAACACCATTGACGTTGACCCCCATCACCCAGTCCCAGTCGGTTGCTGTGCTTTCCCAAACTTTGCCAACGCTACCAACGCCAGCGTTATTGAAAAGCAGGTGTGCGCCTCCAAATTCAGCGTAGACTGCATCAGCAAAAGCAGTCACCTGATCTTCGTTACGCACATCGACGACACGAGATAAAACCCGCACGCCTTGTGCTTCAAAACGACTGACGGCATTTTCTAGCGCAGACGCATCAATGTCAGCCAAGACAAGATGCATCCCTAATTTTGCGGCTTGCTCCGCCAAAGCCAAGCCAATTCCTGATCCACCGCCTGTGATGACGGCAACTTTGTTTTTGAAATCTTTCATAATTGAAGTGAAGAGTGATGAGTAATAAGTGAATTGAAAGGCCCGTATTTCCAGGCAGCGTTATGCGTTTTGCTCACACGTTTGGAAAGCCTACTTTCAGCGCTAAACCTGAAGCAGTAACTTACCTTTATTGCTACCATCGAAAAGCATACTTAACACCTCAGGCGCGTTTTCTAAGCCGTGTTGAACATCAACCCGATATTGCATGCGACCGGCTGCATGCCATTTCGCCATTGCGGGGAACATCTCCGCCATGCGATGGGCATAGTCTAAAACAATGAAGCCTTGCACTTTCGCGCGGCGCACCAAAATATTCCCAAAGGAATATGGCCCTGCTACAGGAGATGTCGCGTTATAGCTTGAAATGAGTCCGCACAACGCAATTCGAGCAAAGTCGTTTAGCTGGCTCATGACCACATCCATAATGGTGCCGCCAACATTTTCAAAAACAACATCTACGCCGTCAGGAGCATGCTTTTTTAGCATTTTGCCTACACGTTGCGTTTTGTAATTGATAGCAGCATCAATCCCAAGGTCTTCTGTCAGCCAACGACATTTTTCATC
>JAHDBS010000226.1:0-1822 GCA_020630225.1 Anaerolineales bacterium
TAAGTCGGCTATTGAATGATGGGCTTCTTCTAAACACGAAATCACCTTCACGCAGGCCAACAATAGAATTTGATTGATGATTCACAACTGTGGACGGCTGCAGAAATAACAACACATGCCAAGCAAGACTCACCGCAACTATTACTGACGATACATTCACAAAGCTTTTAAACCTCTTGTATATTGCGCGCGATTACGTCCATGTATATTTTGAGTATGGTCATAACCACTGGCGCATTCACAGCATGCTGCTGCATCTCATCAAAAAGATAAGCTGTTACAACCTTGGGCGTTACAATATCAGCCGCAATTAGATTTGCTAAAAAGGTCGCACAGGCTGCGACCTTTTTCTTTGCAGAGTCTGTCAGTTGCTGACTGTCATACGTTGCTTGGAGCAACAGATCTAATTCAGCAATTCTGCTAGACTCTGCAATTGCGGTAGCCGGTTCAGAAATTGCTTGTTCTGTAACCGGCTGATTCTTAATCATCCCAATATTGATATCGCCAGATCCGCTAATATTTATGTTTTGCGAATTATTAGCGCTAGACATGGGTTACGCTTTTCCTCGGATCGCATCAACTGCACCACGGGCGCGGTTTGCAATCGAACCAATATTGATGTCGCTACTGTCACTGATCGAGATATTTTGTGAATTGTCTATACTTACGTTGATCGCCCGTTCAACACTTTCTACTAGCAAGTCATGCTTGACTAAGACCTCACGGAATTGACGGTAGATAGCGTGATTAGAGGCCTCGATAAACGTTTTGACATCCAGCTTATCGAACGCGTTGTTCACAGATTTACTGATATTGGCAATAATACTGGTTTGGTTACGGTACCATTGCGTCACCCAAAACAAAGCGTGGAGTGGTGCTGTAATGGCATGGTCATATAAATCCCACTGGCTATGCACTCCACGGAAGTGCGTAAAGAAGAATGCAACTAAATTCGCACCAGACTGTTCCATGCGAATAAAGTGGTTGACCTCACTGCCGCGTGGCGAGGTGAAATTCATCAAACTAAACAAACGCGTGTCTTCAGTTTGTGTTTTGTCAATTACAGGATATTCATTATTAATTGACACATTGAAATCAGAAAACTCTGATTTCACATCTTCAGTAATTGCGGTAATCAACTCTTGTGAAAGCGCCTTAACACTCTCAACATCCAAGTTACTTGGCAAGGGGATAACAATACTATCGTCTACAATGCGCGTCCCATAGCGAAAGAACAAATTCTCACCGCTAAACTCTTCAGTTGTAGCCTGGTCGCGAATTTTATCTTCTTTATATGCCCACAATACGAACAAGATCGGGCCAGCAATTGCGACTATTGCCAGAAACAGCAAGAACCCTTCAAATACCCTAAAGATTGTGAGATAGGTTATAACAAAGCCTAACCACTTGATAGCACGTCCAACTGTCATTTCCATTTTGAATAACTCCTTAAGAAGCAGAAGAATTAGCTGCTCCTTTTGGTATATAGCGGTTACATCTAAAATCTTTCAAAATTTTCAATAATTTGCAAATTTAGGGTCTGGTTTTGAAATTACAGGTGTCTTGAAAAAATCCTTCATAAGCGGTTTGCTGTTTACTTCTATATACAGTCGGACTTGCGCAGGATGACGGGACTATCCAAATTGGCGGAACGGCATAAACAAATAAAAACAGCGCAGCATCAAAATACATACGCTGAACTCTTAAGACTGTTACTCACCAGCACCGGTTTCACGGGTGTGCAATGCCAACAGCGCTTTTACACGTTTGGC
Organism: Anaerolineales bacterium; assembly: GCA_020630225.1. Lineage (GTDB taxonomy): Bacteria > Chloroflexota > Anaerolineae > Anaerolineales > UBA6668 > JAHDIM01. The sequence goes on from JAHDBS010000226.1 coordinate 1,773, forward strand.
AAGGTGTGGATGGGGCTGCTGGCTTCTGTTAGCACACCTAATAGGGCTGG
>JAHDBS010000226.1:1922-7272 GCA_020630225.1 Anaerolineales bacterium
GTGGTTTATCCGCTTTCCCACTTACCCCAACGTCACTTCGGTCGTCCCAAACTCAGCCTGATGCAGTGCCAGCAACGCTTGCACGCGTTTTGCAATGTGCGGATGCGTGTTCGTCACTTCGGTGAGGCGACTGACGGCGGCGTCATCGAGCTGTTGTAGGTATTCGCGAACGTTGATGGTGTCTAGGTCTAGCCCGCAGCTGGTCTTGAGCAGCGCGTGCACCATTGGGCGCACGTCTTTGCCGCTGGCGAGCCAAGCGACGGCATCCGCGCTGTATTCGCAGCGGCGACTCCAGCGCAGGAAGATCATGCGCAGGATTGAGCTGAGCCAACTCGTACGCCCGAGGCCGCCAAACAAACCGGTCAATTTGACATGTCCAAACAGGATATGCCCCAGCTCATGTGCGATGATCGCTTGGAGTTCGGCGGGGCTAAGTTTCTCAACGGCCTCTGAGGTTAAGACGATGGTATACGGCGCATTGTAGCCATAGACATACGCATTGATGTCTTGGTCTTGCTGCACAAACAGCTCCACACTGGTTGCTGGCAGTTCCGCTTGGGCACGGCGCAAGGCGGCGTAGACCTGTGGAAATTGCGTCGCGCTGACGCGCACCGTGTTGCTACGCAGCGAGGCGGTCATTAGCCGAACAGCGATCATGCCCATCACAATGAACGCGGTGAGGACATAGCCCACGTAGCCAGTAAGCATCACCATCGCGAGGTAGATGCCAAAGCCCCAAGACAGTGCTTTCAGTTCTTGCGAATCGCGCAGGTGTTCAATGTGCGGATGCGCTTCCGATACCCAGCCGTTATTGGTTAGCTTGGACTTATGCTCATTCTTGAGGGCCGCTGGTGTTAGTGCATAAAAGATGAACGTGCTCACGAGCAATAGCAAGGCGTCATCCAGCCAGCCGATGAGTGGGATGGCGTCGTCTGGCAAGGGCAGCATGGCATAGACTGTGGCTGGCACCATTGTGACCAACTTGAGCGGTAGACTAACCCGCGGATCACACAGCAAACGCCATGCGATGTGCAGATGCAGACGAAATTGAGTCGCCCAGCGTTTGATATTAGATTGGGATGTCTTTCGATTGGAAAGCGTGGCTGCCGTCATTTGCAAAGCTCCTTTCAGTAACTTGCAGCAAGCACCAGTTGCTTGCCGTGTGTTACCAAAAGAATAGCGCTGCAGGGGTTTGGTTTGGGGAGGTGGGGAAGAGAATGGGATTTGGATGATAGCTGATAGCTGATAGCTGATAGCTGATAGCTGATATAGTCTAAACAAGCCACTCCGACTCAACGTTCAACTTTTCACCGCCTGACCTCAAGACACGCCTAGTAAAGTTGAACGTTTGTAGATACCCTTCCCTGTGCCGTCCGAACACGAACGCCCGAACGTCGGTGCAGGAAGATTCATTTTCTAATTCCGCAGCGCTTCGCGCCAATTGGGGTCATGGTCTCACACCGTTCACCGCTTGGGGATCAATGCTAATGCCCTAGTCGCCTAGAAATTTAGAAGGGAGAGCGCAACGAAACCCAACGAGGTTGACCTGGCCCGTTGGATTGTAATGGGTGAACCGGTTCGCAGAGCCCAAATGCGTATCAAGGTCGTACCACGACCCGCCCCGCAGCACACGTCGCGCACCTGATGCAGGTCCTGTTGGGTTTTCTACGGGACTATTTTCGTAGTAATCACTTGAGTACCAGTCGGCAGTCCATTCCAACACATTCCCGGCCATATCATATGCACCATAGGGACTGACACCTTCAGGGTAACTTCCGACAGGGGCAGTCCCAGCCTCAAGCTGACTAAACCACCAATTTAGATTGCTCCCATTCCATTCATCCCCCCAAGGATATACAAGAGAATCGGTACCTCTGGCTGCCTTTTCCCATTGCGCCTCTGTTGGCAAGGTTGCGCCACGCCAAGCACAGAATGCATCCGCACCATACCAAGTAACACCGGTTACGGGATGTTGTTCCATTGCAAATTCATGATCCCAACCCGTCTCAGTAAATACAATCTGTGAAGTTTTATCAGAGAGCCAGATAATCCCGTCCGGCTGAATACTATTCGGATCATTCAAAAACGCAATATATTGTTCATTGGTTACTTCATAAGTGTCTATATAAAAGCTATCCAAATATACAGTATGTACAGGTTGCTCACTTGATTGCCCTACATTACTCCCCATCTTAAACTCACCGGCTGGAACAAGTTGCATTTGGTGTCCTACCGAATCCATCAACTCTGCTGGTAGTGGTGTGACAGTCGGTGTGTTTGTTGGGGTGAACGTTGGGGTCGGCGTTGGCGTGTTTGTTGGGGTTGGTGTGTTTGTTGAGGTTGGTGTGTTCGTTGCCGTTGGTGTAAACGTAGCTGTATGAGTCGGCGTAGAGGTTCGCACGACCGCCACCAGCGTTTGCTGATGTGTTTCACCTGCTGCAGAGTTGCTAAAACTAAGCCACCCAATAGCACCCACTAACCCGATCCCGGCCAATATGCTAGCGAGCATTACAAGTACTCTAAATTGCTGTGCCCAACGTTGTACGGGGTTAGGCGCTGGGGGGGCTAAGGTTTCTAACAAGCCTGCGGTATCTTCAACTGTGGTTGCGCCCTCCTGTAAAGCCGCAGCCTGATCTTTGGCAACCGTTAGCAATCCGGTGGCGGTAACATAGCCCCGCTGGGCCTGCTCTTGCACTTCCAATGTTTGTAACAACTGTTGGGCGGCGGCGTTATCTGGCACAATGCGCAGGGCATTTTCTAACAGCGGGCGGGCGGTATCGCTATCATGCGCGGCCAACGCCGTCTGGGCTTGCTGTACTAAGCCTTCAAACTGCTGTTGTTCTGTGACTGCCACAGCTTCGCGCAGGGCGCGCACAAATTCGCCACAGGTTGGGTAACGCGCCGCTGGGTCTTTTGCCAGTGCGCGGAACACCACGGCCTCTAAGGCTGGGGTAATTAACGGCACTAAGGCAGTCATGCTAGGCGGCGCATCTTGCAGATGCTTGATCAGAATGGCCACTTCTTCTGGGGCGTCAAACGGAACCTGCCCGGTTAGCATTTCATAGGCCATGACGCCCAACGCATATTGGTCAGCCGCTGGCGTGGGGTGCCACGTTTGGGCACCGTCACGCTTACAGTCTTCAGGGGCACAATAGTGCGGCGTTTTGCCGTCTGCCGCCCCTAAAGACATAGACAGCGTGCCCTGCACCGTGCGCGCAAAGCCAAAATCGGTGACTTTTGCTATCCCCTCCGTGGTTAAGAGGACGTTGGCGGGTTTTACATCGCCATGCACTTGTTTATGTTGATGCGCATGGTCTAGCCCAGCGGCTACATCAGCCAACAATTGGGCCACACGCCGAAACGACAGTTGTTCGTTACCCTCTAACAGTTGCCGTAAGTCGGTGCCAGCACAGTATTCCAACACCATAAAAAAGCGGCCGTCATCTTCCGCAAGATCTTGCACGCGCACAATATTCTGATGGCGCAAGCCCGCTACCGCCCGCGCACCATCAATAAAGTTATCAAAGGTTTTGCGGTCATTAAAATACTGCGGGTGCAGCAGTTTTATGGCGACTTTCTTTTTCAAGTCGCGATTTTGCGCTAGGTAAACAATGGCATACGTGCCACGGCCTAGTTCTTTGATGAGTTCATAGCGGCCTAAAGATTGGCCTTGTACGTTGGTCATGGTAGGGTAATTAATCGGAATGCGAAATATAAAAACAGGCCACAGGCAACTGCCCCTAGCAGTGCGCCCATCGAAATTTGACGGTACAGTTCAGCGCCACTAGGCCATTCTCGCTGTGGTTTACGCAACCCTAACAGTGCAAACGTGCGCTGCGGGTCTGGGTAGTCTGGCGCTAAGGCCAAAGTGTTTTCTGCATGCGACTGGGCTTGCTGCCAGTTGGCTTGAATGGCGGCATAGTCTATATGCTGTTGCAACCGCTGACGAATTTGCGCCAAGGCCTGCACATTTATGCTTTGCTGCGGTAAAGCCAGCAAGCGTTGTTCGGCTGTTTCTAATTGCTCAGTGGCCGTTTCAAGCGCCCCTTCGGCCATGGCAGTTTCACAAGCCGCTAGCGATTGCCGATATTCCCGTAAGGCGCTATCGGCATAGGCGGCCTTGAGGGCGGCAACAAACGCGGCGCAGTTGGCATAGCGTTCTGCCGATTGTTTCGCCAGCGCCCGGTTCAGTACGGCATCCACTTCCGTTGGAATAGTCGCGTTGCGGCTGCTGGCCGCTGGCGGTGCATCGGTTACGTGCATTAATGTGGTGCTAGTGGCAGAGGCACCGCTAAACGGCGGAGCGCCGACTAACATTTCAAACGCAACAACCGCTAATGAATATTGATCTGTGCGGCCATCAAGCGATTGCCCCGATGCTTGCTCTGGCGCAATATAGGTGGGCGACCCCACCACACCGCCCACCTTTGTAAGGCGCGGCGTATTTGCGGCTTGCACAAGCCCAAAGTCTGCTAAATAGGCGCTGCCAGCCAAGTCAAACAAAATATTGGAAGGTTTTACATCACGGTGGATTAGGTCGTGGGCGTGTGCATGATCTAAGGCATCTGCAATGTTGTTTAGAATTTCTAAGGCTTCGCCAGAATTTAGTATTGTGTTTGGCTCTGCCAAGCGCGTTTTGAGTGAGCCACCATCCAAGTAGGCACTTGTCAGGTAGATGTCTTGCGGCTGTTCATAATTTGGTGTGACATGCAAATCAAAAATCTGCACAATGTGTGGGTGATCCAAACTGGCGGCCAATTGCGCTTCTTGAATAAAGCGCGCCCTAGCCGTTGTGTCTTGAACCAAATGGGGGTGCAGTTGCTTCAACGCAATTTGATTGTGTAAGTTACGGTGCGTGGCCAAATACACAGTGGCATAGCCGCCGCGACCAAGTTCTTTTCCAAGCGTGTAATTTCCAAGTTGCATAATGATGAGAAGGCAAGCGTTACTATCAAGTTCATGTGTTTAGTGACTTTTAACACACTTTCTATATAACCGCGATGCCTATAATCTTGCACTCCTTTTATGAGTAATTGATGAGTTCAGGAGCCGCGCACGAAGGCTCTTTTCACGTCTTCGTTCAACCTAAGACCAGATCCTTCACACGCTGTTGTTTTGGCAACTTTGGGGATTTCAAACGTGTTCAGGATGACAGTTTCACGCTAGCCCTGTCATCCTGAGCAAGTCCAACTGCACTCAGAAGTAAACAGCAAACTGCTTGCGAAAGATCTTTTCACAGCCGCGCTCAATCCAAGGCTAGCTCCTTCACACGCTGTTGTTTTGGCAACTTTGGGGATTTCAAACGTGTTCAGGATGACAGTTGCGCGCTAGCCCTGTCATCCTAAGCAAG
>JAHDBS010000227.1:0-5932 GCA_020630225.1 Anaerolineales bacterium
GAATTGGTTATGGAAAATCGTCGGGGCTGTTTGATGCTCAATCTCGCTACAGGCGGGGTTTTGATGCTCACATGCTGTTTCATTATGTACGTTATCTCGGTGTTCTTCACACCACCTTATGGCAGCTTACCTGGCTGGTTGAATCCATTGCCACCGCCAACGTTGCCACCAATTTACGTACTACCTACGCCGTCTGAAGCAGACCTATTGCCTACCAATCCGGCACCGTTACCAACGCAACCACCAGTTGTCCCAACAGCCACCTTGGTTCCACCAACAGAACCTGCGCCAACTGATGTACCACCCGCAACCGAAGCGCCTGCGATGGAAGAGGGCAGCATGGAAGAAAGTGGCGAAGGCAGTATGGAAGAACAAGCAACACCAACGCCAATTATTGGATCTGGAGTTGAAGACGACACAGACTCAGAAACGGTCCCAACCATCGGTGCCCCACCAACTGATGCTGCACCAACAGACGCGGCTGACAACACCGGTGGTGCAGATGCGGCTGAAAATACGCCTGAACCAACATCGGATGCTGCAGCAACACCAACCGTAGCGGCAACAGACAGCGCTGCGCCTGCATCAACGAATACGCCGGTACCAACCCAAGCAAGCTCTGCTGGTAATGGTCAACCAGGGGCAACACCAACATTCTCCGCATTCCCATTTACGCTGCAAGACAACGGCATTCAGTACACCAGTTTCCCTGGTGGTTGTAACTTTATGGGGGTTGCTGGACAAGTCTTTGACCTACAAGGTGCCCCAATCCTCGGCTCATCGATTGAAATTAGCGGTGGCACCGTAGACGGTTCGCAATCTATCACTGGCACAAAGACTGACTATGGTGCTGGCGGATATGAAATCAAAATTGCGGACTCAACTGAAGACACGGTAGATGTCTACTCCATTCGCCTCTACAACGAGAATGGCGCTCCATTGTCAGATGAAATCCCGATTACCACATCAGATAGCTGTGACAACAATCTGATTTTGGTCAACTTCGTCCAAAACCGATAGAACAATTCCTAGATAATAAAAAGGGCGTTGACAATATTGCCAACGCCCTTTTTGATTCTAAACAAATCAGGTTTATTCAGCTTTATTCTTTTCTTCCCAGACCAATTGCTTCAAGCGAGGCAAAGCGCCATTCCACGCAGTTCCAATCGTATTGCTTTTGGGCAGCTTCATTGAAGGCGCGTGTTGCGCAATTTCAGGCAACAACATTGGAATTTCAGCCCAGTCGTTTTGCAGAATACCGTTACTCAGCTTGCTATAGTATTTACCAGTCCAAGCCCAGTCCCGTCGAAAGCGGTCTGCCTTGATCCAGTAGTCGCGCTTTTCCCAAGCGGCACACGTCACTTCAATTGTTTCTTGCATTTCGTGCAAGCACAAGGCAATGAAAGCTACCATGTCGCGCGTTTCTGCATCGATATCACCTTTTTTTCCAAGCTCACGCAAGGTGAGTAATATTGCCTTTGCAAGGCGTGTGCGCTGTTTACCAGCTGTTTCCGAATTGATAACGCGTCCCAAAATAAATCTCCAGCATTTGGTCACGTACTATAATTCACAACGTAACCGATATTAGAACAAATATTTTATCAAAAGACAGGATATGACTCAAACGTTGACAGAAGTCACCATTTACACCGACGGTGGCTGCGACCCAAACCCTGGCCCTGGCGGCTGGGGCGCAGTCCTCATTAGCGGTGATCACAAAAAAGAACTCTCCGGCGGCGCGGATGATACAACCAACAACCGCATGGAGCTACAAGCAGCTATCTCGGCCTTAGCAGCACTCAAACGGGCTTGCAGCGTCAATTTGTTTACCGACTCACAGTACATGCGTAAAGGGATTACAGAATGGGTGCACAAATGGAAACTAAATGGCTGGATGACAGCTTCTAAAAAGCCTGTCCAAAATGTAGATTTATGGCAAGCGCTCACAAAAGAAGTCGCGCGCCACGAGGTTGAATGGCACTGGGTCAAAGGCCATGCGGGCAATGAATACAACGAGTTAGTTCATAATCTCGCATCGGCAGCTATTCCAAGGCCTGAAAAACAAGACGTCAACGCAGATGCTTACATCTATACATCAGTTTCTTGCTTAAAGAACGGAGGCCGTGGCGCTTGGATCACCTTCATCAAAACAGCCACTGACACGCAAGAGCTAAGTGGTGTTGAAGACGTAAGCACTGCAAATCAGCTACATATCCAAGCAGTCAACGCTGGGCTTGCGGCAGTAGATCCAACGCTTTCGCTGCACATCACTACAACTTCGGACTATATCGTTCAAGGCGCAACACAATGGATTGGTGGCTGGCAAGGTCGCGGTTGGCGCAACGGCAGCGGTGATCCGATCAAAAATCAAACGCATTGGCAGGAATATGCACAACTAAGGTTAGGCAGGCAAGTCTCTTGGGAAGTCATCAAGGAAAAGAAAAAAGACAAGCTGCCAGAAGAAATGAAACCATTAAAACCACAGTTAAAACATATTCTAGACGCCCATAATGATTAAACAAAAAGGCCCCTCCAATTGATGAGGGGCCTTTTTTATTTGTAAATGTTAGACAGCGCTAATCACTCACTGGAATGATAATGTCTTGTCCTGGTGCGATGAGGCGAATGTTCTTGATGCCGTTAGCATCAGCCAATTCTTGCATCTTCACTTTAAAGTCCCAAGCGATGTAGTACATGTTGTCGCCGTCTTGAATTGTGTAGATGAAGTCGCCATTTGCGTTCTTTGTTGCGACACGGCCAAAGTCAGTCGTCAGAGTATTGCCATCATTAACGAGCTCTGGTGCTGGCGTTGCCGTTGCAGCAGGTGTCGCCGTTGGCGCTGGAGCGTCGTCCTCTGATTCAGAATCGTCAGCGGTAGTGTCGGCTACTGGAGCTGACCCACCTTTGTCTGGAATAACCAACTTGGTACCAGGGCTAATGATAGAGCGATTCGTGATGTTATTTGCTTCTAACAGGTCTGGTACACGTAAGTAGAAACGATAGGCAATAACCCAGAGTGTGTCACCAGGCTTGACAATGTAAGTTGTTCCGCCTTCAGGCACTTCTTGACGATCAATTGTCTTTGCAGATCCAGAGTCAGTTGTGTTGTTGCTTGCAACCGATTGTGGCACATTGACAACTCGCGGTGGCGCAGCGCTCGCTGGCAACGCAGTTGGATATAAATCACTCCACTGTGATGCTTGCTGCGTTAGCGCAGCAGCTGGCATTGCGGTTGGAGGACCACCCGCAGCTACCGCAGCACCACTTGGATTTAGCGCAACTGCTTGCGCAGTCAGAGCCGCAGGAGACATTGCCGTCGGTGCAGCAGATGGTGCTTGCGCAGCAGGTGCTGTTGTTGCGGCTGCTGCCGGCGCTGTCGTTGGCGCTGCAGCAGAAGTTGGGACAGTTGCTGCCGTTGCTGAATTTCCGCCAGCTTGCAACACAAAGCCATCCAAGAAGTAACCGCTGTTTGCAAACCCATAGCGGGTAAACATTTCAACCCAAACCGTCATTGATTCGGACGTTGCGGTAAATGTATAGACATAACGATTGTGATTCAGGTAGAAATCATTTGGATTACCTGGCCCCCACCAACCGCTATAAGCAATTGCTTTTTCATTGCGCCATTCCGCATTGACTGCACTAGCACCCATACGAACACCTGCTGCCGCAGCGTCGTTTGAAGGAGGCGCAATCTTGCCAGCGTCGCCATATCCAGCAACAACGTCAGCAAAGACACTGCCGCTAAAGGTATAGGTTTCACCCGGTGTTAGCCCATCTACATTTTGAGACAGCGCAAAGTAAACTGGAGCATTCCCTTTGAACATCTTCAAAATGTGGTCACCGTTGACCCAAAATACATCACGCTCTGCTTCTGGCGCTTGCCAACGTGGCCAAACTACCAGTTCTGGGCGCAGTGCATTGCCTTCTGAATAGCCAGAAGGTGCATTGTCAATCAGGTGCAAGCGCCAGCCGTTTGGAACTGCATATTCAACAACGCCATCTTGCAAATAATACCCACTTTCAAAACTTGGGTTTTCCAACAAATTGCCTTGCCCAATAACTTGGCCTAAAGGCAATAACACGAATAGTGTGATCAATACGGTTTTCAATAGTGATTTCATTGATATTTACTTCTCCACTGTTTGGAAGTAGTCGATCTCCAAAAAATGCTGCGCGATTTTAACACACGCACCAAAATGCGTTACACACCAACATGGATAGTAGATTGATAGTACTAAGAAAGTTTCTTTTGGAGCTATCCTAACAACACAACAACCGAATGTGCAGCAACATCTGCGGTTGTGTCTTCAACGTTTGCCAGGGCTGTCGGAAGAACAATGCGTGGTAAATCACGGCTTGTATCCACAATGCGGCGCCAAGTAACGCTCGCGTCTGAGAGCGCAAAAGTTAATGGCTCTTCATACATATTTGCAATAATTTGTATCGGTCGAAGTCCAGTCCCCAGATCTATCACATAAGAAAGCGTATGCGACTTAGTTCCCCAATCAGGCGCGTTCAAGTGCACCCCATGCCACTGCACTTGGGCATCAGCTAGAAATTCTGGTTGCGTCAGCTGCGGCAATCGCTTGCGTAACGCAATGAGCTGCTTAACAACTTGTTGAAGATCATAGTTGTCTTCATGGCGCTGCCAGTCTACCCAAGAGATCTCGTTGTCTTGGCAGTACGCATTATTGTTGCCTTGTTGCGTTCGGCGAAATTCATCGCCTGCTAGCAGGCGCGGTATACCCTGAGAGGTAAACAATAGGGCTAAGAAGTTTGTAATTTGGCGCAAGCGTAATGCCGCAATCTCAGGGATATCCGTTGGCCCTTCTACGCCATAGTTACGACTGTGGTTATTATTATTCCCATCCCGATTTTCTTCACCATTCGCCAAGTTGTGTTTATGGGAATAGCTCACCAAATCATTCAGAGTAAACCCGTCGTGTGCACAAATGTAATTGATCGACCGAAAAGGCGTGTCGTCACGCAGGTGATAAACGTTTTTACTGCCCAGCACACCGTCTGCTAAGTAGCGTGACATCCCCGGTTCACCATTTACAAAGCGGCGTACATGGCTCCGGAACTTATCATTTTCTTCTGCCCATCGCGGGCCAAAATACCCACCTACCTGATAAAGTCCGGCCGCATCCCAAGGCTCAGCAATAATTTTGACAGTTGCCAGAATCGGGTCAGCTTCAATAGCTTCAATAAGTGGAGATTTAGGAAGCGGCGTGCCATCTTGCCCACGAGTCATTGCTGAAGTGAGGTCAAATCGAAATCCATCGACATGCATTTCGGTTACCCAATAGCGTAGGCAATCTAAAATCATACGCATCACAACCGGGTGATTAGCATTTGAGGTATTGCCCGTTCCAGAGAAATTAGTGTAATCACCATTAGGATATTGCAAGTAATACACATCATTTGCAAAGCCTTTATGGCTAAGCATTGGTCCATCACTACCTGCCTCGCCCGTATGATTGAAAACCACATCTAAGACGACTTCAATGCCAGCCCGATGACAGGCTTTGACCATATCCCGAAACTCATTGATCGGCGCAAACAAATCGGCTTGATTGACACAATACTCCCGATGAGGAGCAAACCAGGCAATCGGTTGGTATCCCCAAAAGTTTGTAAGCTGAGCACCAGTTATTGGATTAATCCAATCCACTTCTTGTACGTCGTATTGCAAGAGCGGCATCAGCTCTAGCGTTGTGACACCAAGGTCACGCAAATAGGGCAATTTTTCTGCTAAGCCAAGGTAGGTCCCTGGATGACGCACAGAAGAACTCTCATGTTGCGTGTACCCGCGCACGTGTGTTTCATACACAACAGTTTTCGCCCAAGGAATATTGGGAGCAGTGTCGTTTTCCCAGTCGTAAAGCGAGGTGTCAATGACAACGCTCTTCATTGCGGTTGCGGTTGT
>JAHDBS010000227.1:6032-7270 GCA_020630225.1 Anaerolineales bacterium
GATCGAATAACAAGAGGTGCACACTGGTGGCATCCTTGCTGTAGACGCTGAAATTGACACCGGATGCGGTGACCGTTGCACCGAGCGGATAGGAAGAGCCAGAAGAAATCTGCATCAGAGATAGTTGGGTAATGCGGCACTTAGCTTCTGCCACGTCTCAGGAAGTTCTTCAGGCAGCACGCGTGTTTCACCAATTGTGCTAATGAAGTTTGTGTCCCCTGCCCAACGCGGCACAATATGCTGATGCATATGCTCTGGAATGCCAGCCCCAGCGGAGTCGCCAATATTGATACCTACATTGAAGCCTTGGGGCGCATAAATCGCACGCATGGCCCGAATGCAAGCTTGGGTGAGAGTCATTAGTTCAGTGACGGTGTCTGTCGATGCGTCTTCCAACGTGGCAATGTGCGCATTTGGAATTACCATGACATGCCCAGTGTTGTAAGGAAAACGATTCAGGATGACAAAGCAATGGTCACCACGGTGCACAATTAGCGTATCTTCATCGTCATTTTTTGCAAGCAAATGACAAAACAAACAATCATTAATGATCTCGCGTTCGCCTTTCAAATACTTCATGCGCCAAGGGGTCCAAAGTGTTTGCATAGGCTCGAATTTTATCAAGTATCATTCACGCTATGTATAGGCAAGCCGAACTAGAAAACACACTTTCTGCCATCCCTAGTGTGACGAAAGTGCATTATTACCCGACATTAGGGTCAAGCAACACAGTCATCAAGCAGCTTGCAGATCAAGGTGCGGGGCATGGCACTGTTGTTGTTGCCGATGAACAAACCGCTGGTCGGGGTCGGCAGGGGCGCACGTGGGCTACGCCAGCCGGGACAGCCATTGCAGTGTCCATCTTATTGAAGCCAGTTATCAGCGCATTCCAACCGGCACAATATTCGTTATTAGGTGGCTTGGCAGCCGCCAAGGCAATTCAAACGAGTATAGGCAATGTCAATCCAATGGTGAAGTGGCCCAATGACGTTTGGATTGAAAATCAAAAAGTGTGTGGCGTGCTAGCCGAAGCAGGCTGGAAAGGCGCGGATCTAGACTATGTCGTTATTGGCATTGGGATCAATGTCAATGGCACTAAAGCGCAGTTAGGCGAAACCAGAACGCCCGCCACAACTCTCGAAACGCTATGTGGCAAACCGCAAAATCGATTAGCTCTCTTACAAAGCCTAGTCTCCAATGTGTTTAGCTTTGCGACCACTCCGTTCGACAGGTTGATT
>JAHDBS010000228.1 GCA_020630225.1 Anaerolineales bacterium
ATGGTTATCATGTTTTTGTCGATCTCATGCCGCAAGCGAATTGGGGGCATCCGGTACTGCATTTGTTTATAGATGTGGATCTAAATAAGGTCGCAACTATTGAAGATCAATTTACACCTTGGTTTAACGGATTGCCTGACTCTGTCATCGTGCTCTTGCGCTATGGACGTCCGCCGCAGGATGAGAACAATCCAGATCCATTTGGCAAATAAATAATTCACATCTCTACATTCAAACTAGTCTAGTCCACTCTACAGATTAATAAGGCAACTGGCATAGGGTGGAGCCTATTGTCTTTCGACAAGAACTTTGGCTGCTGAATCTCCTCATTGTTTTTTCCGCATAAAAAGAATTTAGAAGTTTGTTGCGATCGGTTGATTATGATTAGCCGATTTATTGTTTGATTTCTACTAAATGATGCTTCGAAAATTCCGATCTTGCTGTGCCGTGCCGTTATTCTGATAGATTGAGCTAATAACCCGTGGCTTAACAAAATAGATTGCAAATGCAATAAGGGGTTATTTGATGACTAACATTTATCAGTTTGCTAAAAAAGAAAACTGGCTCCCTGTATTCAGACTCTGGATGCAAAACAATAAACCCTTTCTGAGAAATAATTACATAAATTAAATATAAACCTAAACAGAGTCTTTTTGGGTGTTATTATTACTTTGTAAGTCTAAATAAACGCAATAAATGATTCCAAAAGATTATATTCGTGTAATCTTGACGGTTGAGTTGTAGTACTTTGCTTTAGGCATGGTAATCATCGGTTGGCAACGCCGGCACTGCTATCGATGGATTGCCTGCTACTTGGAAACCTGAAGTCTACAACTCGCTAGCGCTGCTAGGCTCCTCACTCTTTCCAGCTTACATACTTCAATTCAATACTGTATGTGAACGTAAGTTTGCATGCGCATGACGTGTGAGGGCACGTAAAAGGAGATTTAAGATGTCAGAATCATTGTTTTCAATTACACAAGACAAGGTTGATGATGGTTGTTGGGTAGTTGCAGTTAGCAAAGGGGGCACGAACAACGTCATGAAGTTAAGCGCTCCAGTTACTTGCACTTTGACGAATGATGGTCCAACCATTATTCGGGATCGAACAGAGTACTTCATGAACGAAATCGCTCTGGCAACAAAGGATCAGAATGGCTTGTACGTTATGTTACCGAGTAATCCATCGTTTGATGACTACTTTGTTTTTGGTGATGGAATTGCCTATCAAGTGTCGTTAGCAGACGACTGTAAAGTTAGCTATTCAAAAACCAACTAGCCTTGCGCAGATGCCTTTAGACTGACAATGGCGAAAACAAAAATGGAGATGGTATTTATTCACCATCTCCATTTTTGGATAGTTATTAGTTTTGAGTTGACCGTTAGTTTGGGGTCACTCAATCTGAACTTTACCCCAAAACCCCAACAGCATTCAAATCATCAAAGGCTTGGGCCAAGCGCTCTTGGAAGGAGCCTTCAGCCACGCGCAACCACTTGCGTGGGTCATAGAACTTCTTATTCGGTTCATCTGGCCCGTCTGGGTTACCAAGTTGGGTTTGCAGATAGTCGTGGTTCTTTGCTTCATACCCGCGAATACCGTTCCAGAATGCCCATTGGGTGTCCGTGTCGATGTTCATTTTGATGACACCGTAGCCAATGGCTTCTTCAATCTTGGCTGGATCTGAGCCAGAACCACCGTGGAACACGAAGTTGAGCGGATCTTTTTCGGTGCCAAATTTTTCTTCAATGTGGGCCTGTGAATTCTTTAGAATTTCTGGGCTCAGCACAACATTACCAGGCTTGTAGACACCGTGGACGTTGCCAAATGCAGCCGCAACCATAAATTTGTCGCTAACTTTCATCAGTTCTTCGTAAGCGTAAGCTACTTCTTCTGGTTGGGTATACAGCTTAGAGATGTCTACGTTGGTGTTGTCTACCCCATCTTCTTCACCGCCAGTCACACCCAATTCAATTTCCAAGGTCATGTCTAGCTTTGCCATGCGTTCCAAATAACGCTTGCAAATCTCGATATTTTCTTCGAGTGATTCTTCACTCAAGTCCAACATGTGGCTGCTAAAGAGTGGGGTGCCATGCACTTTATAGAACGCCTCGCCAGCATCCAACATGCCATCAACCCAAGGGATCAATTTCTTGGCACAGTGGTCGGTGTGCAAGATTACGCGGGCACCGTATTTGTCAGCAAGTTGATGCACGTGATGGGCGCCGCTAACAGCACCTGCAATAGACGCTTGCTGGCCGTCGTTGCTCAGACCTAAGCCTGCTGCAAATTTAGCGCCGCTATTCGAAAACTGGATGATGACCGGTGAGTTTACGGCAACCGCAGTTTCCATGGTGGCATTCATCGTGTTGGTCCCAATGACGTTCACCGCAGGCATTGCCCAATTGTTATCCTTCGCGATTTGAAAAAGATCTTGGACGGCATCGCCAGTGATGACACCGGCAGGGAATTGTTCAGATAATGATGTGGACATAAGCTGTTTGATTTTTGTAACTCTATAAAGTTTAGATTTTATTGTGTTGCAAACATTTTACCCCTTGAATCGGGGTCAGCAAGAGATAAGCGCGCTCTTGGCGAGAAATCTTGAAAAATTCAGGGAAATCCACCATTTCAATTAGGCACTTTGACCGTAGTAAACACGATTAGTTTCGCGAAAAAACTACGATAGGCGTAAACCGATGTGTGTAAGGAACGGTATCAAGCATGCCAAGCAAGATTATCTCAAATCCCTGTTCGCACAGGCTTAGACTATCCTTTGCAATTCCAATCGGGGTTTGGCCAATCAGAACTAACTTTTCAGCCGTAAGCGCCGCTAATTGTTTGGCGAGTTTGCCTGTAATTTTCTGGCCAGCGCTTTGAAAAACTGTCATGTCAAAGCTGGATTGTTGGCTTTCTAGATGATCAAGTGCAGTGGGCAATTGATCTTGATACAACTCTACAGCACTAAAGTGATCTAGATTTGTTGCAATTGCGTCAACATACGCCTCGTTTTCTTCAAGCACGACACTAGGGATATTCGGCAGATCAACGCAATTGAGTAGCCATGCCGCACCTGCATTTACGTTGAGAATTGCATTGGCGCTAGAAAGCTGCTTTCTGAGCATTTGGCTAAGCGTTTGCGTCGCAGGTTCCCATTGTGGGAAGGCCGAACCGGCCGGAATCATATTGGCTTTTTCACCAATCCACTGCCACAAGTAAGGATCACCAGATAGCGGTAAGACTCGACCATCTGGCTTTAGGAATGCCGCATTCAAGGCGACATCAAATGCAATTTCAGGGATCAGCCCCGATGCAGTCCGAAGAGCTACCAAAATCTCTTCATTGGCATTGATGCTGACCTCAATTGAGGTGACATCATTTTCTTCTTCGCTAAATTTGATATTGGAAAGCAGCGCAACAACCTCACTTGGTAAATTCTTGCAGCCCTTAAATGGATTGCGCAATGCATCTAGTGGGGCGCTGACGCCTAACGCTCGTGCTTCATCAGGGTGGAGCCGCACCTGATTGCGTTGAATAGCCTCCGGCATTAGTGTTTCAATGATTGTTGGCGGTGGGAATGACTTCGGTCCGAAGCGCTCAAAATGATTTTGAAGCACATGTTGCTTGATCTCTAATTGTTTTTCGTATGCAATGTGCTGGAAGCTGCATTCACAATAGCCGACACCGGCGCAAGTTGCTTTCTGACGCGTGCTAGACCGCGCTGTGTATACCGTAGGAATGGCCCACAAGGCTGCGCCGCTTGCGCCAACAACCTGAGCTTGTACAACATCACCATCAACTGTGCCTGGTACAAATACAAGTTGTGATTTTCCATTTGCGGCTGGAATACGACCAAACGGCGCTGGACCGTAACCCCAATCTGTCAGTTCTAAGTCAATGGTTTTTGTCATGACTCCAATTATAATTCGCGCAATGAAAGTCTCGCTAATTATGACGGTCTTAAATGAAGGACCGCACATCCGTAGGTTGTTTGACTCGTTAGTTCAGCAAACACGCTTGCCAGATGAAATAGTGGTCTGTGATGGCGGATCGACTGATACGACGCTAGCTGAAATTGAAAGTTATGCAAATCGCTTGCCAATTCGGATTGTGTCAGCCCCTGGCGCAAATATTTCGAAAGGTCGCAATGTTGCAATTGCAGCGGCAAAATTTGACATCATTGTGGCAACAGATGCCGGTGTCCGGCTTGAGCCACACTGGCTTGACACAATTTTGGCTGGATTTACAGACGGAAGTAACAGCAGTAAAGATCCTGCCATGGTCGCTGGCTTTTTTCGCCCAGATGTAGAAGGCCCCTTTGAAACGGCAATGGGCGCAACTGTGTTGCCGGCCCTGGAAGACATTGATCCCGTCACGTTTGTGCCGAGTAGCAGATCCGTTGCGTTTACAAAGCAAGCTTGGGAGGCTGTAGGAGGGTACCCAGAGTGGCTCGGCTTTGGGGAGGATGTTTTGTACGATCTACGAATTCGCGATGCATTTGGCCCGTTCGGCTGGGCGCCAGATGCCATTGCCCATTTTCAACCTCGGACATCTCTAAAGGCCTTCTATAAGCAGTATTACAACTACTCAACGGGTGATGGTCACGGTAGCTTGTTCGCACTAAGGCATGTCATTCGGTACATGACCTACTTGGTTGGGCTACCTGTTGGACTGTATCTGATTTTTGGTATCCACTGGGCTTTCATATTTGCCTGTCTAATTGTTGCATTTTTTTATGTAAAGACACCGTTGCGTCGCTTACGATCTTTAGGACAGAATTTGACGTGGGGAGAATATACCCAAGCAATTTTATGGATTCCTATAATTCGGGTAGTGGGAGACGTTGCCAAAATGGTGGCATATCCAATTGGTCTGTGGATGCGCTTTACGGACCCTCCTCCAACGTACACACCACCAACATCACAGGCCTAGAATCAAAAAAGCCGAGCAATTTGCCCGGCTTTTTGAATTCATAGTAGCTGCTTAGTGGATCAAGCCTAAAGCACGATCGACACTAGCGCGGACTTGTAGTGGTGAGAACGGCTTTTCAATGTATGCCATTGCTTTCACTTGTTCTTCAGTCCCCAAAGCAGAGTTGATGCGTTCATTACAAGCGCTCACAACAATAATTGGAGTGTCCCGCAAGGTGTCATCTTCCTGCATTTTGCGGAAGATGTCCCAGCCTGTGACCTTTGGCATCAACAGATCCATTAAGATCAAATCTGGCTGTGTTTCCTTGATTGTGGTGAAGCCTTCTTCGCCACCGAGCACGGGGACCATGGTGTATTCCGGATCATCTAATACAAGGGTGAGTAGATCGAGGATATCCGGATCGTCTTCGATACAAACAACTTTCTTCGACACGAAAAATCTCCTAAAAAATGGTTTACCAGCAATGTGTAATGTTTACTTGAATGCGACAACGAGTAGAACTTACACCAGCCCAATACCTAAACAACTGAACATTGGGCTTGTTTAGTGAATGCATCATTAGTAGATGCTGAAAACACTATAGCACCTATATATGTTGTGGTGCAATAGGAGATACGTTGGTTTTTAGTTTGTTTGGGTGATATGCGTACTAGATATCTAGCCGCCTGTAGCACTTTCCACTTCAGCAATACGCGCTTGGGCCTGTGCTTGCAGGTCAGGGTCAGTTTCTAACTCAAGGTAACGATTGTAGTCCGCGATGGCTTCACTACGTAAATCTAACGTTTGATAGGCTAACCCTCGGTTGTAATATGCAACCGCATAGTTGGCATCGGCATCAATGGCTTTCGTGAAGTCTGCGATTGCCAATTCTGATTCGCGTAATTCACTGTGTACAGTGCCACGACTGTTGTATGCCCAAGCAATGGGATCGTAGCCTAGTTCAATGGCGCGATTGAAATCTTCCAAAGCGCCCTGAATATCGTTTTGTTTCAGCTTAGCTGCGCCGCGTCCGCCAAATGCATTGGCATCACCAGGGTTCGTTGCAATAAGTGCATCGAAGTCGGTGACTGCGTCTGTATATCGCTGTAGGTCTAAGAACGTGTTCCCACGTTGTGACAATGCCTGCTGATTAGTGGGGTCAGCCTGCAAGATCTGCGTAAATTGGTTGATGGCATTCTCTAAGTTGCCACTGTTACGGTAGGCAATCCCTAAATTGAGCAAAGAGGCAGCATCGCCACTATTCGCAGCCAACTGACCATATTGTTCTAGATCGGCCTGAGCAAGTTCAGATTCACCGAGTTTGGTGTACGCATTCGCGCGTCCAAAGTACGCCAGTGCGTAGTTTGGTTCTAATGCAATTGCTTCATTGAAATCTTCAACCGCTTCTGCATACATTTCTTGATTGAAATATAAGTTGCCGCGACTGACATGGGCGAGACTAGGGCGTGCAAAGCCTTTTTCAATGGCCATTGTAAAGTCTTGCAGTGCAAGGTCAGTTTGGCCTTGACTTTGGTAGGCATTACCACGACTGAAATAGCCGTTTGGGCTTTCTGGATTAGCACTGATGACAGCGGTGAAATCTTCAATGGCCTGCCCCGTATTGCCTAACCCGCGATGTGCCAACCCTCGGTTGTAGAGGGCGGTATTGTTAGACATGTCAATGTCGAGCGTCAGGTCATAGTTGGCAACGGCAGCAGCAAGTTCGCCCATCTCTTGAAACGCGACAGCCCGAGCGAGATACACTTCAGGATTTTGGGGAAGTTCCAAGGCCGCTTTATCTAAGTCAATAATTGCTTCAATGAACTTGCCTTCCGAAATGAGCAGATTGCCGCGAGCTAAGTAGGTTTCGCCAGTGGCTAGCCCAGCATCAATGGCGGCAGTGAGGTCGCCCAAAGCATTACCCGCGTTGCCCAATTTTTCATTGGCAATCCCACGACCAGCAATGGCGTCAATTTCAGGCTCATAACCACGTTCAAGTGCTTGTTCAAAGTTGTTGAGCGCTTGAGAATAACGATTTAGCTCAAGCTGCGCTGAACCTAAGTAGTAATAAGCGTCTGTCAGTCTATTATCTAGCTGGATTGCTGTTGAGAAATCAGTAGCTGCTTCCGGGTACTTTTCAAGCTGGTAATAGGCCAACCCACGATCAAAGTAGCCGGTAGCTGCATTCGGATTGCGATCAATTGCCATTGAGTAGTCTGACAGCGCCAATTCCCAGTCTCCCAAGTCACGATAGGCATTGCCGCG
>JAHDBS010000229.1 GCA_020630225.1 Anaerolineales bacterium
CTGGACTTGCTTATCAGCTGCAATATGCGCTTGGTGAATTTGAAGCAATGCGCCCGCTAAATTATCAATTGCCTTACTCAGCATGCGATTGATCTGGTCCATGCTCAATGCCAGTGTTTCTGACATGACCTTGACCGTCTTCCGATGCCAAAATCGATCTAGCAATAGCTGGGCATCGTCCTCTGGCAGACGCGATCGATCTTCAACTACAGTTTTTAGCTGATTGAAAATATCGAGCGAGGCTTGTGTCAAGCTAAATTGACGCAGTCCAACATCAATTAGGGCAGTTTTGTCTTCAGGTTTTGCTAAAAACGCTTTTAGCGCTTTCGCTAATTTGGCTCTTTGGTCTTTGCTCCCCATTGCACAGTACCCTTACACGGTAAGAACATTCTGCTCTTGCAGTGCGGCAAGCTCGTGTCGCAATGTTGCGATGCGCTCACTTACCTTTATATCTTCACCCAGTCGTTTCAACTGGTGTTTCTTGTACGCTAACTCTGTAATGTCGTGTAATAGCTTCCGGTGCTCAAAGTAACGGCGTGGCCCTAACACAAAGAAATTAAGACTGCTACGTTTCCAATAAGAGGCAGCATCAGCCGCTTGTTGCTGTGAAATCACGCCAGCTTCCACTTCTTCAACCAGATACTTTTGAATCCAGCCGTTTTCGTGAACGACACAAAACCCAACTAATGCAAACAAGCCTAAGATGCCAATCCAATCTGCGGTAAGGGCAAATAACGCCGCAAAGCCACCAATAGTAACGAGGAAATTGTGCATGGCGTGCATCAGAATAGCGCCAATAACACCCAAAATAGGATACACAATACGCAGCGCTGGTGTTTTGGTGAAACGCGCTAGCGCAAACCCAATGCCAGTGAAGCTTGTATACGCTGCGTGATTTAGCCCGAACACAAAGGCCCGCAGAAAAATCAATCCCCATAAGTCTGCAGGGTTTTCAAACGCTTGGCTGAAGAAATAGAGAATATTTTCAATTGCCGCAAAGCCAAAGCCTGCTAAACAACCGTAGACAATGCCATCTAAAACAGAATCAATTTCATGGCGATAGAACACAAACAACAGCGCTAACGCCACCCCTTTAATGAGCTCTTCGGTAATTGGCGCAACAATGGTGCCGCCAAATATCTCGCCAATTAGCGGATGAATGGCGCTCAGCAGCGCCCCGGGCACGCCCAAAATGATTTGAGCAATTAGCGCAAACACGGCTGAAGGCAAAAAGCCCCAAATGAAGACCGCAATCACTAGTGATAGCGGCTCCTTTTCCCAGCGGTCAATCCGCCAGACAAATAGGGCATAAATAACCATCGGTAGCACGCCCATCACGACAGAAATAAAGTATGGCATTACAAAAGTATAAGCTGGATATTGAAGACAAGAAAGTCAAATACCGTCCAACCATGATAAATTCTGAACAACATGTCTACCTGTCTGCGCGTCTTCTGGTTTGGTTTATTGTTTGCTTGCTGTGCCTGTACTGGCTTTGAACAAATGGTTGGAATTCCCACACCAACGCTTGCGATTCAAAAACTTGCCCCCACATCCTTGCCCCCAACACCTGTGGTGGCGCCAACTTACACAGCACAGTTACGTGGCATTCCAGAAGCAGCGTTGCAACACAAAGTTGCCATTACGGGGAGTGGGCCGCATCTGACCCTGAACTTCTATGGTGAAACAGTGGAGGGGACACGATTTATAAGTATTGACGCGTTAGAAATTTACGAAAGTGGCACTGGCCTGCGGCTCCAAAGCTTTCACGACATTACCGCCAAGACGCCTACTGATGGGGTAATGCTGAAAGACATCAATTTCGATGGTTACATGGATATTATGCTGACTGCCGAAACAAGCGGTGGACCGAATATCAAATATTTATATTGGCTGTACACGCCGCAAACCGACCTCTTTACCTATCACCCCAACCTAACAGACCACCTCATCTCACCTGTCTTCGATGCTAACACGCAGCGCGCACACAGCTATGAACGCCTGTCCGCAGAACAAGCCATAGAGAGTATCTATCAATGGGAACCTGCCAATAGATTAGTGCTTGTCCAACGCAATCAAGTCACTTTTACAGACGACACCTCAGAAACACTGCACTGGGTACCTTTCAGCATGCCTGCGTCCGCGCTTTCCTTTGAACACCCTGAAACGTGGCACTTCACACAAACTGACATAGGATATCAGGCCATTGTTTATGGGCTACCGGCAGTCACCATTGAAGTTATTCCCATTGCAGCAGGACAGTCCTTTGCGGACGAGGTGGCACAGTCCGCGCGGTATGCCCCGCGCGTTGTGACGCTGGTTGAAGCGCCTGCCAACGGAATAAGCCGCTACGACGCCCAAACTAATGATGCATCTCTGCTCTCTTTTTTTCACACTGACACGACCATCTATGCCTTCTCTTTGAAATCAGCTGACATGACCGCCAGTCAATTAGATAGAATAGTTTTACAGTTCGATACGCTTCTTCGGTCCGTCACGCAGGCGCCTTAGATCCGTTTCAATCTGTTTTTGAAGAACTATGGAATCCCCCGCTACTGAACGTCCACGCCTCATTGACTGGATTGGCACCGTGCCATATCTGTTGATGTTTGGTCTTCTGCTCGGTGTTTCTGAAGTTGTGCATCGGCTCTGGTATTTAGTTTTCAAAACCCGCGGCATGGAGAAAATTTATCTCAATTTCCTCTCCTTCGTTTGGTTTCTCTTGCGCCTTTGCAATGTCCGTTTCACGGTTGAAGGAGCAGAAAAACTCGATACCACCCAGCGTTACATCATTCTGTCCAATCATCAAAGCTCGTTTGATATTGTGATCATTGGACACGTGTTGAAGCAGATCAACCCCAAATATTGCGCTAAAGAAGAGCTTGGCAAAAGGATTATTGGTGTGTCGTTCGCACTCCGGGAAACTGGGCACGCACTCATTAATCGGGACAACCCAAAGCAAGCTATCAAAGCGATTCGGGCTTACGGCAAACAAGCACAGGCGGAACAGGCCTCACCGTCCATCTTTCCAGAAGGAACCCGTGCGCGCTACGGGGAACTCCAAGAGTTTTTCCCAGCTGGTGCTGTCACGCTCATGAAAGCGGCTGCTGAATTACCTATCCTGCCTTTTGCAATTGATAACTCATGGCAACTCATGCGCTTCAAAATGTTTCCAATTCCTTGGGGCGTCCGCGTCAAGATCCGCATTTGTGACCCTATTGCAAGAGACACTGCCCCACGCGATATTCTCATACAAACACATTCTATTATTCAATCTACGCTGAATGAGTGGCGTGGATCACATTAGGCTTCCGCCTGATTCATTTCAATGACATCCTCTTCATCTCCAAAACCTAGGCTGTTAGACTGGCTTGGGACGTTATTATTCATCATTGCTTTTGTTGTGCTACTTGTCGGGTATGACCCATTCATGCGGATTAGCCATCTACTGTTCGGCAAGCCGGGCGTGGAATGGCTTGCCCTTCGACTACAAAGCTGGCTTACAAGAGCCTTATATCTGAAAGGCGCTAGCTTCACTGTCGAAATTTCAGAGAAAGTAGAACCCGGTAAGCACTATGTGCTCATTTCCAATCATCAGAGCATGTTTGACATTGTCATGATGGGCCACTTCATGCGCTCACACAACCCAAAGTATGTCTCTAAGCGTGAAAATGCAATTTGGTTCCCAAGCGTGGCTTACCATCTAAAACACGGTGGCAATGCGATTATTGACCGCGGTAGCGGACGCGAAGCGATCAAGATCATTCGCAATTTTGGCAAAATATCGCAGGAAGACGGGTCTTCTCCATCCATTTATCCTGAAGGCACGCGCTCACGCGATGGCCAGTTGAAAGAATTTCAAGCCGCTGGCGCTGTGACCCTTATCAAAGCGGCTGACCAGCTCGAAGTGGTCCCTGTCACCATTGATAACTCATGGCAGCTGATGAAGTTCAAGTTCTTTCCCATTCCTTGGGGCATTCCACTGCGCTTCCGCATGGGTGACCCAATTTCGCGCACTCATGCACCGCGCGAAATTCTAGCCTTAGCCCGTGAAGATATCGATTCGACCCTAAATCGCTGGCGTAAAACGGCGGAAACAAGCAATATGTAACAAACGCATGGCCTAACGCGTCCAAAATAACAAGACACCCTTTTATTCAACGGATGACACAATGGAAATCAAATTCTTCGGCGCAGCCCAAACCGTAACAGGTTCACAACACCTTATTACCATCAACGGACGTAAGATCTTGCTTGACTGCGGTCTTTTCCAAGGTCGACGAAAAGACACCTACGAGCGAAACCGAACGTTTTCCACCGACCCGCGCGACATTGATGCCGTTGTACTGTCACATGCGCACGCTGACCATGCCGCCAACTTACCAAACTTAGTCAAACATGGCTTTGAAGGCCCTATTTTCGCAACTGATGCCACCGAAGACATGGCTGAATTTATGCTGCGCGACTCGGGTCGCATTCAAGAGGGCGATGCGCGTTGGGTTAACAAAAAGCACGCGAAAAAAGGCCTCGATCCTATTGAAGCGCTCTATACAGAGCAAGATGCAGTTGAGGCATTGAAGCTATTTCAAACGTTGGACTATCACAAGACGTTTGAGGTTATTCCTGGGGTTACCGCAACCTTTAGCGATGCCGGTCACATTCTGGGGTCCGCCATTACTGTCTTAGAACTTGAAGAAAAGGGACGTAAATATCGCATTGGGTTCTCAGGCGACTTGGGTCGCAAAGGCAAACCAATTTTGCGTGACCCTGAGTTGTTAGATGTTGAGCTAGACGCCCTGCTGCTTGAAAGCACCTATGGCAATCGTTCCCATAATGACCCTAGCGCGGCCATCATCAAACTGGAAAAAACCGTCAAAGATGTTGTCAGAAAAGGCGGCAAGCTGATCATTCCATCATTTGCTGTTGGACGGTCGCAAGACATTGTCTATTGGTTACATCAGCTAATGGATGAAGGCCGCATTCCTCGCATTCCCGTTTTTGTAGACAGCCCATTGACCAGCAATATCTCCAAGATTTTTGCACGGCATGAAGACCTTTATGATGAAGAGACCAAGCAATTTGTGGGGCTAGATTCACACAAAGGACACCATGGGCCGCTCCGATATCCCGAGTTGCATTACACCGCGAGCGTTGAAGAATCTAAAGCGATTAATGAAATGAGCGGCCCGCTGGTTGTGATTAGTGCATCTGGAATGGTTGAAACAGGCCGGATTGTGCATCATGTTCGTAACACTGTTGAATCGCCAGACAATACCATTCTGATTGTTTCTTGGCAGGCACCGCACACCTTAGGGCGCCGCATCGTCGAAAAGCGTGATGTGCTGCATATTTGGGGCGATACGTTCAAACGCCGTGCTGATGTCCAAATTATCAATGGACTTTCTGCACATGCCGACGAAAAAGAACTCTTAGAGTGGTGCGAGCCGCTTAAAGGACGCGTCGGAAAAATTTTCTTGGTCCATGGCGAACCCAAGCCGCAGCAAAATTTGAAAGCCCGTCTAGAGGCTAATAATTTCAAAGAAGTCTATGCTCCCAAAAGCGGCGATGCATTTGAATTCTAGACCAACCCTACATTCAACTACATAAATTACAGGCAACGCTAGCAAACCAAACTCTATTGCTAGCGTTGTTTTATTTAAGTGTAAGTCGTAATACAATGCATAAACCAAACTCAAAATGGTATTACAAACCTTATCTGTAATTTTCAGCGTATATCAAGACGCTGTACATCGCTTTTGGAGGAATGCGAGATGAAGAAAACACTAATCCCTTTGTTGGTTGTAGGCATGTTTGCACTAAGCAGCTTGGCTTGTAGCAGCATCCTTGGGGAAGACCCAACCCCTGTCCCACCACCAACAAATACCCCATTACCTGAACCAACCGCCGAACCTGAACCAACAGTTGCTGAGCCAACCGCCGAACCAACCGCGCCTGCTACACCAACTGCCGCTGCAGAACCAACAGCGGCACCAGAAACTGCTAGTGGGCCTTGCTTCACCGAAAATGATGCCCAAGCCACTGCCGTTGCAAATGTCATTGAACGCTTTGGCACACTACTAGAATCATCTTCAGATACGCCGACAACAGAAGAGGCAAACAGCCTCATTGCAGAGATGACGGCATTACGCAGCGAAACTGAAGCGATTGAAGTTGCAGACTGTCTAGGTGACTACAAAGGTTATTCTATTGGCTTTATGCAGTCCGTAATTGATGGCTACGCAGCGCTAAACGGTGACGATGCCGATGCTGCCCAAGCTGCCTTGGAAAACATTGACACGAGTATTGCCAAAATGGAAGGTGAAGTCAATCGGCTCATGGCAGAAGCAGGTGAAGCACCGATCCCAACAACTGAACCCATTGCAAACAGCGCCACTGACAATACCACTGCGGCCAATGGCGACTATGTGCTGGTCACAGACAATGCCGATGCCATTCAGGTCGCCGTTCCAAGTAGCTGGAATGACGTAGATGGTGCGCCATGGGTGCTAGATGAAGAAACTGTCGGTGCATCTATTTACGCTGCGCCAGACTTAGATGCGTGGGCCAATAGCTTTGACACCCCAGGGCTCATCTTCAATGTCTCTGATGATCTTGCCAAGCAAGGTGGGTACGTTCAACTACTCGACGCAACCCGCGGATATGAGTTCCTTACTGCTTGCGACTATGACAGCCGCGGTAACTACCCTGAAGAACTGATTATTGACGACGAGCCAATTGAAGACAATGTCTACCGTGGCAAGTTTGATCTCTACTTCAACTGTGGCGGAACCGAGTCTGCCTATGTTGTTGTTGCAGCTGTCTCTAATACAGATCAATTCTCTAACTTACTACTGGTGGAAGTCCAACTCACCAGCACCGATGATCTGCCAGCCTTGCGTACGATTATGGAAAGTTTTGACATCATTGGTGATCTGCCATAATGCAATCTCTGTAAGCCATTACACAACTTACCTAAAAGCGCGTCTGAGGTTCAGACGCGCTTTTTTTGTTACAAATTGCGCAAATTCTGCTCAACAACTGTGACCAAAGGCCAATCATGGTGTCTAGTTATATGACTGGATGTGATAGTAAAACGCACATCTCAACATAAAAAATAGGTAGTGATGGACACATTTCTCAACACAATTGCCACCCAAGGTGGGTGGGCAA
>JAHDBS010000230.1:0-1535 GCA_020630225.1 Anaerolineales bacterium
GCTCCAAGTCCGCCATGTCATTGTTTTTGAAGCGATAACGTTTGGCTTTGCACAGCCGAATGCCGTCAATAATTGAGGCATGGTTGAGCGAGTCAGACACAATTGCATCTTCAGCAGTCAGCAATGGTTCAAAGACACCACCGTTTGCGTCGAAACAAGCAGCGAACAAGATGGAATCATCGTGGCCTGTAAAGTTGGCGATAGACTGCTCTAACTCACGATGCAGATCCAAGGTGCCGCAGATAAAACGGACTGAGGCCATGCCATAACCATATTGATCCATTGCGGCTTTGGCTGCTTCAATGATCTCAGGGTGATCTGCTAACCCAAGGTAATTGTTGGCACATAAGTTCAGGACAGCTTCAGTGCCTGTTGGTTTTTGTACCTGAATCTGAGCCGATTGTGGAGACACAATTGGACGTTCCGTTTTATATAGGCCAGCGGCTTCAATTTCAGCTAGCTCAGTTTTCAGTCGGGCATAAGTTGAGGTTGACATATAGTTGCTCCAGACAGTTGAATAATGTCTTACAAAGCAAAATATACAACAAATAAAGAATAAATTCCAATATATTAGAATTTTAGAGACTAAGAAGTTTTTGCAGAGGCGGTATAAAAGCAAACATCAGGTCGGTTCAACGAATAGAATCGCGGTAAGCAGACGGAGTAATCCCTGTCACATGCTTGAAGGTGCGCGAAAAATAACGCATGTCATTGAATCCAACTTCGTGCGCGGTCTGCGTAATACTCAGCCGTTGGTCTAGTAAGCGTTTAGCCTCATCAATGCGACATCGACAGTGGAATTTCTGTGGCGACTCCCCCACCCATTTGATGAATAACGCTCGCAAATGCGATTGACTAACTCCAATAGCATTTGAGACTTCAGCGGCCCGAAACTGCTGCGTGTAATTCTCACGCAGGTACACAATGGCATTTCGAACGCTTTCCGGATAGCTGGAGTGTGGCAGTTCAACTGGGGATGTTAAGTCAAAAATACGAGCCATAAGGCTATAAAACACGCCTAAGGCTTGTAATGGGTACCCAGCCCGCTGCATGAGGAGCGCTTCACGAATTTCTGCAAAGTAAGTTTGCATAATTCTTTCAACGCCAAGGGGATAAATAGTGATAGAAGGCCGCGCCTCTAAAATCTTGGGCCAGGCACCTGCCACACAAAACCAATGGAACTGTAGTCCATGAGAGCTGCGATATACAAAAGGGTGACCAGGCGGAATGATCAATAAATCCCCTGGCGTTACAGCCACAGTTTCATGTCCATACTCAAGCACAGCACGCCCCTGGAATTGGTAATAAAACTGTGCTGCATTGGGGTAATCCACTAGTGTGGTTTTGAAGTTTGGCTTGCAATGGAAAATCCCAGCCTGCTCAACAAAAGACTCAATGCTGTACTCTTCTTGTTTTCCATTTCCAACGCGCCAATAGGTATACCGTCTTGGGAATAGACCCTCCTGAGTTCCCCCAGCCATTGGACGTCGAGCAAGTATGTTAGACATAGCAATAAATAAACAACAGCGTTATGC
>JAHDBS010000230.1:1635-7131 GCA_020630225.1 Anaerolineales bacterium
TTGAAAATGCGCGAAAAATAGCGAACATCGCTATACCCAACTTCATGCGCAGTTTGCGTAATGCTAAGCCGTTGGTCCAAAAGCCGTTTGGCCTCATCAATTTTGCAACGACAGTGGAAACGTTGTGGCGATTCGCCAACCCATTTGATGAACAAAGCCCGCAAGTGAGACTGGCTAACGCCAACCGCCTGCGCAACTTCCTTCGCATGATATGGGTTCACATAATTCTCACGTAAATACACAATCGCATTCCGGACCGTGTCTGGATACGACGAATGCGGCAATTCGACAGGAGAAGTCAAATCGAAAATGCGAGCCACTAGGCTATAGAACACACCCAGCGCCTGCAATGGATATCCAGGCCGTTGCATGATCAGTGTTTCACGGATCTCTGCAAAATATGTCTGGATAATTTTGTCAACGCCAAGCGGATACACAGTAATCGCTGGACGTTTGCCAAAGATTCTCGGCCAATCATCAGCTAGACAAAACCAATGGAAACGCAGGTTACGCCGACTACGATATGTAAAAGGATGTCCAGCCGGAATGATAAATAAGTCACCGGGATTGACAATGACTTTTTCCGCGCCGTAAATCAGTTCCGCTTTGCCTTCAAATTGATAGTAGATCTGGGTCGCGTTGGGATAGTCGACTAACGTAGTTTCAAAGTTAGACTTACTATGAAATTCACCGGCTCGCTCAACATGGAAATCGACAAAGTAGTCTTCTGCCGCTCCATAGCCAACACGCCAATAAACGTAGCGCCGTGGGTGCACTCCGTTTTGCGTTCCCCCAAACATGGGGCGTCGTACTAACATCTTAGACATTCAGAAAATTGGATGAGCAAATGACGAATTCGTCACATTTAGTACAGCATTGTTCATCAGGCCTGAATTGAGTAGAACTTATTGAACAATGCATTTAGCTTACTACAACCACCAAAATCGCATGTAAGGCAGCGTCGCCTACTGCAGCAATCTCATGTGGGACGTCAGCGCGGTAGCGTGCCGTATCACCTTCATTAAGCACTAAGACATTCTCACCGCTCATGACCTTAGCTTGCCCCGCAATCACAGTCAGATGCTCCATACAACCAGCGGCATGGGCTTCGCTAGCTAAGGCGCCAGCGCGGTCAATGCGTAGGTCATACCACTCAAATTCTTGCACCAAACTAGACGGCCCCAAGATTGTCAGCGTACACCCTGACTGCGGATTGCTAATGCGTGGGGTGTTGGCAGCAGTAAGATGCTCTAACGGCTTTTGTGCTAGCACTGTCGTTTCAACGTTTTCCACAAGCTCAGACATATCTAAGCCGAGGGCATTTGATAAATTCCACAGCGTCCCAAATGTTGGGTTCGCTTGCCCGCGCTCAATCTGTGAAAGCATAGAACGTGAGACACCAGACTTTAACGCTAGTTGTTCAAGCGTTAGGCGTCGATCTTTGCGAAGCCGCTGGAGGTGTTTACCAAGAGAAGAAACAAGTGTGTTGGTTTGCATAGTTATCCGCTAACCAATTTTATCGCTGCACCCTGCCGATCTACAGGCAAGACAAACGGTCGTGCTGGAACACCATGGCTTTCAAACGCAGCCTGCATGGCAGTTGCAATCATTTGATGATTCGCAGGCGCAAACGCAGCCACGCTAGGACCAGCGCCAGAAAGCGCTACAGCGGCAGCCCCAGCCTCTTTTGCTGCCGCAACAACCGTATCGAATCCAGTGACTAATTCCCGCCGATAAGGCTGATGCAATTTATCATCCATTGCCCAACTTAGAGTGGCATAGTCTTGTTGCAGCAGACCTTCAATCACAAACGGAACGCGGCTAAGGTTGAAAACCGCATCTTGAAGCGGCACTTCTGCAGATAATGCTTCACGGGCAGATTGCGTCGAAATCTTGATTTGGGGCATGACCACCACAATTTTAGATTCTGGCATTGCATGCGCTCGGCAGTAAATATCAGCCCCTGACTGAGTTGCCACCGTTAGCCCGCCATACAGCGCTGGCGCAGCATTATCAGGGTGCCCTTCAATTTCAGTAGCTAATGCCAACAAGCCAGCGCGGTCTAATGGACCACCCAACAGCGCATTGGCAGCAACAAGGCCGGCTACAGTTGCCGAAGCGCTTGATCCCATTCCACTACTCAAGGGAATCGTGTTATTTGAAATCAGCTTAAAGCTGCGTGGTTCCGCCACAACATGTTGATACAAATGCTGTGCTGCTTGCAAAATCATGTTTGTGTCGTCTAGCGGCACAACCATTTCACCTTCACCAGACGCTTCAACTTGCACTGGCTCTTCAGCTGGCATAGCAATCAGTTCAACAGTGTTATATAAACCTAGAGCAAGCCCAAGGCAATCAAAGCCAGGGCCTAAATTTGCAGTCGTTGCCGGAACAACAACACGAACACGAGAAGGCATAGAGAGTAAAAAGTAGTGAGTGATGGAATGATTTTGACCAAAGGTTAACTGTAACCATCAGTAAATTTCACTCCTCACTTATCATGCGTTATTTAAAGTGCGTCTAGCTTTTTGAGCTTGGCTCTAACTTCGTTCCACTGAATTTTGGAAAGGCCAAGTCGGCGGCGCAGCGGTTCAGGTTCTAAACCGCTCCGATACATACGCAACGCACTAGTCCAACGTAAGGTATCGAAGGAGATATTGTGCTTCAAACGCGCTTCTTTGGCAATATCTTGCAAGAGATATTCCAAGCGGCGTACGGACCAAGGAAATATTTTTTCACTTAAATTATAGGTTTCACGATAGGTCTTGAAATCTTCAACCCAAGCATCTGAGAGTGGAATTTTGCGCTCTTTGTAGCGGTGCCGCTTGTCGCTGTACCGCACATATAGGTGATAGTCCCCTTCATCTTCCAAATTGAGATGGTTCGGCACTAAGCGCGTGACCTCCCCTTTCCGCAGGGCCGTCTCTAACACCAGCGTAAACAAGATCCAAGGACGAATATCTGGCTTGCGTAAGCGCCCCCGAAAGACCATAGCCGCAGTCAACGCCGATTCAATTTCAGCGGGCGTCAGCACCTTTGGCAAGGGACTGCGTACTGAGATATTCACAACGTCTTCAGCCGGATTGACCTTCAGCTTTGCTGCTGCAGAGGCCCAGCGATAGAACGATTTCAACGCTGTAATACGACGATCCGCAGTCTTGTCTGAGCAAGGTTTGCCACGCCGATAGCGCATCCAGTCGATATATTCATTGAGGGTGTTGGTGGTGAGACCACCAATCGCAACGCCAGGCCCAACAAAATCAATCAACAATTTGATGTCAATTGCATAGTTCTTAATCGTATTGGGAGACAGTCCAGACTTACGCAAATGCTCTTGCCAAGCAGCCAGCATTGCAGCCAAGGATGAAAGTTCTGTAAATGCAGTCACCTGCGGTTTTGCAGATGATGTTGCATCGTTAGACTGTTTTTTAGGTGGTGGCGTTGCCCCTGGCAGAATGAAGTCAGACATAAGATTGGTACGTTAGGAAATTCGCTTATTAGTTAGTTAGCAAAGCCAGAGAGCAGTCAAGCTTAATGCTAATGAATCAACTAGCAAATAACCACACTAACAAACTACCTATCTAAATACTACCAAACTATTGTTCTACACCAAATCGAGGGATTGGATAGTAAGGCGAATTGCCATTCAGCGGGCATGGATCGAAATCTTCTTCCAGCACAAGTTGAAAAGAATACTCTGCTGTATCATCCGGCTCTACGATGTAGTTTTCATTGACAATATGCATAAAGCGCTTCAAATCATCTCGTGGCGAATCATTATCATCTTCCAATGTACGGTCGACAAGCGTCGTTGCATCATAGCTAACATCCGCATCGCTCATTTCAACCACAACGCCATACTGCCCCAGCGTGTAAGCCGCTAGCGCAGCTGCGTCTTCTGTCCCCGTATTGTCAATTAGCTCAACGGTGTACAACGGTTCATCCGTTTCCTCTGACACTGGATTAGTGGTCAAAATTTCATTGAGTTTGAAGCGCAAGAATTCATAATTCGGCAGTAATGCAGACGGATATTGCTCGTCGCCAAACCATGCATTCACATAGGGTGATCGGATCGTGAAGGTTTGAATGGTATCTGGAGACACATCATCCACCATTGGAATGAATTGCATAACATCCCACAAGCCCATGTCCGTTTCAACAATCCGTTGATACTGTCCAAACAACCCCGGAACAGAGGCAAGCATACCGACGCTTTTAGCACTGGTATACATCCCCCGCAGCACATCTTGCTGACGACGTGAACGGTCCTGATCGTCTGTACTTTTACGCAGACGGGCGTACCACATTGCAGTTTGACCATCTAAGGTTTGGAACCCTTGCGGCACAAAGAACTCTTCCCAGTTATCGTCATCCCAAGGGTCAAGTTCCTCATCAGAGGCTTTTAGCAGCTTGTCTGAGAAATCACATGCAACTGGCACTTCAATGCCACCCATTTCATCAATCACATCGACAAAGCCGTCTAGCTTGACTTGCGCATGGTAGTGAATGCCAATGCCCGTGTTGTAGAGAATGGTCTGCTTCAGCAGCTCGATTGGACCATCTGGCGCCCAGCGCGTACTCGCCATCGTCGTATTGATGGTGCCCATGGTGTTGCGCGGAATAAAGACATACATATCCCGCGGAATAGAGATCATCTTGACCGTATTCTGCGCTTTATCAATCGAGACGACGATGATGGTATCGGTACGCTGTTGACCACCTTCGCCTTTGTCAGTGCCCAATAACAAGACATTGATGACATCTTCACCGAGTTCAATCTTTGGCACTGGCGGTGGAATTTCAGTTGGTGGTGGCTTGACCGGCGTCGATGCAAAATACCCTAACGTTGGTTGCACCAAATTCGCAGTTGGCGTTGGTGTGGCCGTTGCGGTATTGGTAGGCGTTGGCGTATTTGTCGGGGTATTGGTTGGTGTCGGCGTATTTGTCGGAGTTGCCGTATTCGTAGGCGTTGGAGTCTCCGTTGCCGTCGGCTCTGGTGTGTCTGTTGGCTGAGTAACTTCAACCACCACTTGCGGGGTTGGCACAACTTCAGCTGCGCCACCGCAGGCAGCAACAACAAAAACAAATAGGATGGATAGGGTCAGCAACAACTTATGACGCATAGTTGCCGATTTTACTTGGGGATTGAAATTATTGGTACACAGATTATTAGGATGACACGGATTCTAATTGTCTAAATCCGTGTCATCCGGTTCGAAACCACTATGCAAGCGCAGCCAGCGCGTCTTCAAACGTCGCGACCGCTGCATCAATTTGGTCTTTGGTGACAATCAGCGGTGGAATCCAACGCACGACGTTTTGGTAACTCCCACAGCCTAGCAACATCAGGCGATTTTTGAGCACATGCCCCACCACAGCTTTGGCGCTAGCAGCGTCTGGCTTGCCATCCGCGTCGGTGAATTCAACGCCGACCATCAGCCCTTGTCCGCGGACATCTCCAATGACTGGATATTTCGCCTTGAGCTTATTGAGTTC
>JAHDBS010000231.1:0-1556 GCA_020630225.1 Anaerolineales bacterium
CCAAAGTTTGCAATTTCTGCCAGCAGCCCGTCAACAATGCTGGGCTGGGCGTTATCGGCGTCGATGAGGACTGCCAATCTATCTGTATTTTCCATATTTGAGAGTTTCTTTGAGTATTAACGCGGAAACGCTGAGGACGCTGAGCGTTTCCTGTTTCGTATGATACCAGTTCGCACAACTTAAGACGGACTGAACGCTATTCAGGGCACATTAACCGACCTTGCGCAGGCGATCCCAACGTTGTGCTGTAAGCCAAATTTGGTCGTAATACGGATCTTTGAAAGCGTAGTAAGCGTCTACATCAGGCGCGTGATGTTTGACAATATCACGCTTGAATTGGTCTAGTAATTGAACAGCTGTCGGAGTCGCCCGCAAATAATCACGGAAGAGCAATGCATATTGCTGATTCAAGCGTCCTGCAACCCGCACGTGGATGTTGGTACGCCGCTCTCCCGCTGGCTCAGTAAAGACGTACTTTTGCCACTGCTTCGGGTCATCATCCGCATTCAATGGCACATGATCTTCTAAATGGGGATGGTGTTGGTAGCCAGCCTCAGTAAAGCGAGTAATCAGCGTTGGAGTGAGGGCAGCAACTGTTACTTGAACATCGATCACATCTTTTGCATACAAATGCGGGATTGAGGTAGATCCAATATGATCAATTTGGAGCGCAAGATCGCCAAGAGTGGCTGCTACTGCGTGTTTGATCTCCGCAAAATCTGCTTGCCACTGCGCTTGAGAGGCAATTAGAACAATGTTTGTCACCGCCAAGTTTTATGCGTCTGCAATAGCAGAAACCCGAAACGTTGCATCAATTCCAGTGCTGATGGTGGTTGTGTTGCCCAACGTAAAGCCTAAATCGACCGCGCGTTGTTTGGAACGTGGTGCAGCAGATGCCATCATCATGCGCGGTTGCGGGGCTGGAGAATGCCCAGATTCATGTAAGCTGTGGACACCTAAGACCCGAATACCCAGCAAAGCGGCATCGGCCTTGGCTTGTTCGAGCGCCGCTTGAACGGCTTCTGTTCGCAAGCGTTTGCGCGTGGCATCTGCTTGGCTGTAGTTCCAAGTCAGATGTTGCATTTGGCAATTTTTCTGATCCGCAATTGCACCCAATACGTCTGCGAGCTGATCAATACTGACCTTATCTAGCATGATGCTGTAACGTGCCGACGATGACTTCAAAAGCACCCCAGCTTGCATATCAAAGTTGACCGACCGTAGTTTGATTTTGTCTTCATCCACGCCCACCCGCTGCAAAGCTTGTACTAAGTTGCGGACTTCTTTAGCTTGCTTGAAGGCCTGCTGTCCAGACACAACAGAACTGCCATTGACCTGCAGGTGTAAGTCGGCCGAGTCGGCATCAAGTTCAGCTTCACGCTGAATACGAATAGAAATAGTGTCAGGTTGCATCATTAGCCTCGTGATGAAATGTTGCGTTCAACAATATGCGTTGGTAGACCATCAATTGAATGTTGGTTCTTCTTTTCCCAGTACGCTTTGGTGCCATCTTCGCCCTTCTTTTCAAAGTGCGCGTTGAGCTGTTCACGTTCTTC